>CAZFYV010000192.1:0-7481 GCA_964523195.1 uncultured Pseudobdellovibrionaceae bacterium | reverse complement strand
GAATCAACTTACGCCTCATTTACTAGGATGCACCATCAAAAAACATTCGACACCATTCTTCTGACTCCCATAACGGCGGATGAAATTGGGTTGGCTGAAATACTCTGGGCAACCTCCAAAGGATTCTTAGGTATTCTCGGAGTTCTTTTGATCTCATCATTTCTTGGATTGGTGAACTCGGTTTGGATTCTTCCCTGTTTATTGATTCTGTTTCTTAACTGTTGGATCTTCGCGTCTCTTGGAATCTTGGTGACTGCAACGGTTAAACACTGGGATACCTTTATTTATGTTCAGAGTGGATTTGTTATTCCAATGTCGTTGTTTAGCGGAACTTACTTTCCTTTATACACTTTGCCAGATTGGATTCAGTCTTTTGCTTATTTGTTGCCTCTAACTCATTCGGTAATGGCCGTTAGGTCAATTTTAGATAATGAATTTACACCTCTATTAGTTCTGAATATTGGTGCCCTCTTGTTTCTAGCGATTATTTTATCAAACCTAGCTATTGCCAGGTTGAGACGCAGAATCGTCGTTTAGAGTTTCAGTATCTTCCGAGCTGCCAAATGGCTGAGTTGATTCTTCTCGAGAGAAGTCTTCCTCGTTCATTTCAGAAGAAGTAGTACTTAGTGGATTGCTGTTTTCAGATGAATCAGAAGTAGCATCTTTTTTGCCTTCTAATGGAGGTCCGACAAGGGTTTCTTGTGAGATGAAAAGGTTTTGGTAATTGAGGTTTTCTGTTATCAAATCAATGGTCTCTTCATCTACTTTTTTGAATCTTTTCAATCTGCCAGCCACACTCACCATTAGGTCTAACTGTCTAGAATCTATCTCATTATTTTCAAGAGCTTTCTGGTAACGAACAGGGCTCGGAAGTAACGTGGCAAGAAAAAGGCTTTCCTGAATGTTCAAACTACTAGGTGTCTTTCCAAAATACTTCCGAGAAGCTTCTGTTATTCCATAAAGGTCTTCACCGAACTCGATAATATTTAAGTAGGTTTCAAGTATGATCTCTTTAGAATATTTTTCTTCGAGTCTTTGTGTGATGAATAATTCTTTGATTTTTCGAATCAATGTTTTCTCGTTGCTAAGGAGTAAATTTTTGATCATTTGTTGTGATATGGTAGAGCCACCTCTAGAAAACTTCTTGGTTTTTATATTCTTTTTAAATGACTCTTTAACTTCAAACCAGTCTACACCCTTGTGTCCAAAGAAACTCGCATCTTCAGCCAGAACAAAGGCCCATTTTGTATGGTCTTGGAGACTACTCAATTTCGTATGTTCAATACCAAAGGGGCAATGTTTCTTGCTAGAAACAGAAACCTGATAACATTTGCTAAGATTAGGCACCTCTGGGAGTTGTTTATAAGAATAATATACGACCGCTAATCCAACGGCGAAAACGCCGAGACAAAAAAGAAAAGATAATCCTAAGACTCGTCTGATTTTTTTAATAGCCCGTTCTCCTGGCTCCATAGAATGCTTTCTTTGATAGCTTCTATAGCAGGTTTGGGCGTAAAGGAGAACGCTTTTTGTGCTTTTGTTGAGTCAAACCAGTGGTAAAGAATTGAGGTCCAAGCATTCTCTGAAGTAATTGGACCCTTGAGCCCAATTTTGTTCATTGTATCTCCAACAAATCCTAGAGACTTTACAGCAAAATTAGATAGGCCAATTTTGGGCGGTTCTACATTTGAAATTTTTGCAATGCTTTCAAAAAGATCCTTTATAAGAATGTTCTCGCTACCAACAATATAGCGCTCTCCATTGCCACCCATTTCAAAGCCCTTGATAGTGCTATGAAGAACATCGTCAATGTGAACAACATTAACACCACCGCTGGTGTAGAACTTAAATTCGCCTTTTGCGACTTTTAGCTGAGTTTTTCGACTCCCTTTTTTTGCATCACCTGGTCCGTACACTGTCGATGGGTTTATCATGGTGGCTTGAATATCACCTTTGATGGCCGCTTCTCGTACGATCTCTTCAGCTTGCCTTTTTGTTTCGAAATATCCGAGATCAAGATGGCTTAAGTTAAAATCACTTGATTCTGTGAGTGGGTTTTTTCCGTCAAAGCTAGCACCAATGGCTACTACGGAGCTTAGATGCAAAAGCTTTGGAACCTTAGTCTTTCGACAGGCATCTACTATATTTCGAGTTCCCTCAACATTAACCTTTTCCATGAGGGCGCGTTCTCTAGGGTCATAAGCAACAACACCAGCTAAGTGGAATACGCCCTTAACATCTTTACATGCAGACTCTAGTGATTCGGGATTAGTGATATCTCCAATATGACTTTCAAATTGACAGCCTTCGAGTTCCGAAAGATCGCTTTTTTTGCGATGAAGAACTCGAACCTTGAAGTCTAATTGATTTAACTTTTTGACTAGATTAGATCCAATAAAGCCGGTGGCTCCAGTAACTAAGACTTCCATAGTAATTACTTAATCTTCTTTGTTAAGACTAACTTTGGCCAAAAGTAACTGACTCGATACCATTTTTTAAACATCCAGTAAAAGAGTCTTCCAATAAGATATCCAAGCAGCGCACCCATCAAGACATCAAAAGGATAATGGACACCTACATAAACACGGCTGTAAGCAATCAAAGCTGCTATACCCATGAATACTGGAGCGTACTGGGGCATAATTTTCGAAAGAAGTGTGAAGACTGCGAAGTTGTTGGTCGCGTGGTTTGATGGCATTGAATAGCCACTGTGTCTCTTAGTTCTAAGTGTCACTAGTTCAAGAGTTTTACTTGGTCGATCCCTAGCTATTGTTGGTTTTAAAACTCTATGGGAGAGATTGTCAGAAATTCCCACGACCATTAGTACAGAGAGGATGACTTTCACGGCCATTTTTTTTTGGTTAATTAAGTACACGAGGAGAAAAAGTGGCAGAATTCCAAGACTAAAAAGTTTGTATTTGTGAAGGTCTGTTAGAATCGGCATTACAGTATCAAGCCCATGAAATGAAAGGGTTTGATTAAAGAGCTTGAACAGGAAAGCATCAATTTTTTGCAATAAATCGAGAATAAGTTGAGGCATAACTAATTCTATCCTTAATTATGCCTTGGTCAATATAATGAATTGCTAAGATTTGATGTTAATAGCCCGGTCTTTTGACTGATCTAGATTAGTTTTCACCCGTAAAATCTACTTCAAAAGCTTCATATGGCTCAATCGCTGGGTCTACACCAAAGACACCATCTTCACCGCGAACCGCTTCAAGAGCAGGGGATCCATCCGGACCAAAAGTTGAAGCTGTAACGATGCTAGCGCCTCGATCCACTGGATTCATATGGTCAAGAATGACGGGATCATATGAGAGCTCAAGTATTCGTTGAAATCCAATAAGAGACTTCATCAAATGAGCGTAGGCTCTATTAGCTATATACATGGTTGTCTTTTGATCAGGGGCTTTCACTTGTTCACTTGCAGGAACTCCAGCTTGCTTTCCATAACTAATCATCGGGTGTAAATAGCGTTGGTTTTCACTTGCTTCCTTTGCGGCTTTCATTATCTGAAAGAAAGCTTCGTCATAGGTTTGGAAGAGATATATCATCTTAGGCATAGTTTCTAAGGCGAACTTTGCATAAGCGGCGGCACCATTAAGCCTAGAAACTTTAAGCTGTTGTCCGATGCTTCTTAAGCCATCAATGATTTCAACTTTGAGATCATCCCAGTAAGTCAGATAGTATTCTTCTCTCTCGGCGTCGGCATTTTCTCCGTCAAATAGGGGTCCAGCACTTCCAACCATATTCGTTCTTCCGAGGTCATAGATCGGATCGAATACTGTTTCAAAATAAAGTTCGAATTCCTCAACGATATTCTCAGTAATATTTGTAGGTTCACCCATGGTAAATGTATCTTGGAACCAAAAGTCAGCCGTTAGAGCTTCAACAGCAAGATTGTTGACGTGTTCTTGAACTTCATCGACTCTCGATTCAATGAGTTGAATCATCGAAGAAAGAACCCGCTCTTGCCACCAGTTTTTAAATTTTTCACCAGTAATATCATCTGAGAGCTCATGATACATAAGATCTGCAAAGCCTTTGTAAGCTCTTGTGATTTGTAGTTCATTAGACTCATTGGTGGAATCATTTTCATTTCTGATTCCATCCCATATTGCTTTAGGAAAAGAGTTATGTGTTACTTTTCCGCAGTAGTCGTTGTTATTATTGGTTAAAGGGACTCTTGGTGGTTTGAAGTAAGGTAATACACCTAGCCAATCATTAAAGCCTGTTAGGTCTCCATTATCATCTAAGCTATCTGGTCCGCAGAGCATGGACGTCATGAGGTAGTGACCCATTGATCTCATCTCAAGGCTTTTGTAAGCACCTGGATACCAACTGTTATCGATGCCGCTAATTTTAACTTCATCAAAGTTTCGATCATATTCCATGATATATTTATTACCCATTCCAATTGGGCGTGGTCCCAGAGGAAGTCCCGGAGCTACAGTAGTGTAGCCAAAATTCCAAGGGTTATTGGGATCATTGTAATAGCCACCGAATTCCGGTCTGGCTCTGTATGAAAACGGGTAAACATCGTCGAGATAACTAATTGATGTATGTACAGTACACTCAATATTTGTTGAGTCATCATGGCATGTAGTGATTTCAGTTTCCTCTTCAATTTTCTCTTGAAGAGCGATGAGAGTATCTTCAGCTGTTCTTCTCGTTTCAGCATCTTCTGATTTTAAGCCCTTGATAATCTCCTGTAGAGCTTCTACATCCTCAGATCTAACTTTGTTGTTTGTGATTGCGTTTTCTAGAAAGATGGCTGCAATAATCTGTGAAGAGTGAAGTCTTCTTGAGGCTTCATAAAGTAGGCAATAGTCATCGCTCCCGAAATCTTCATCTTCACAAATAGACGCACCTGTTCCGAAATCTTGAACAGAGTCAGAAAGTAAGGTTAAGCCTTTAGCTAAGCTTTCGTAGTCGTCACTATCAAGTAACTGAGCAACATCTACGGCTGCATTTCTGATTCCAGGAATTGATCTCTGCTCGTCCATTCCTTCAAGCTTTTCCTTAAGCCACGTTACAACCCACTTAATCACTGCTTTTTGTTCTTGAAGTTGTTGCATAGCTTCAGCGTGTTCGTAATCAGTATTTTTTGTCCAATCCGTTGTGGCATCAACTTGTATTTCTAATCGTTCACCATCATCTCGAGTAATGGCTCTCTCTTCTAGAGTCAGAGTTTTCTCGATTTTCTTATGTGGTCTAACTCCAAATAATGGATGTGTTCTAAAAAGTGGAAGGCGCTCTTCAGCAAAATCCTTAAAGAAAACACTTTCAGTTGTCCCATCATCTTTCACCACTTCAATAGCAAGGGGTTTTCTTTCAGCATCGATAGACCTCCTGCGCCGGAATTACAGCTGCTGCTGTCCAATGATGTCGCTGTAAAATAGCTTAGAAGCATAATACATATTGTAGGCATTCATATAGTACTCTTGCCATTTAGCGACTACGGAATTGAGCTGCTCGAGTACAAAGTTTCGATGATCATCTTTAGCTCTCGAGTATTCATCCATAAAATTGGTAAAACCAACACCACGGCGTCGTTGTTCCTTAAGACATTTTATTTCTTCATCAACGATTCCAAACGGTGTCCAGTCAGCAAAGAAACCGCGCCAGCTTCTTTCATACTCCTCAGCATCATCAGATTCTTGAAGTTGCCAATAGTTGGGAATACATTCTTCGTAGTTGAATCCATTATCCACAAAGGCTTTAGCTCGCTCCTTGAAGCGATTACGCCACTTTTTGATATTGTAACCTTTAGATAATCGTTGCCACATCCATGTTCCTACATGAATAGCTACATGAATGATAATCATAAACCCAGCAATGGACATAAAGCCCATCCCCAGTCTGGCAATAAACATTATCGCCGGTTTAGTTGTAACTTCTTTTAATAGAGCACGAGGTGCACCTTGTCTGAAAACACGTCCACCAAGCGAACGAATCATAGACCTTGCGTTTCTAGTCTTAGCAGTTTGAGCTGCTCTAGCGCTTTCTGCTCTAGCTGCAGTCGCCTCAGAAGTGTAAACACCTTTTCCATTAACGATATTCTTTATAGATGTTCCAGCCCAAAGATTTAAAGCTTGAGCACCAAGAAGTAGAGGTATGATCGGTAACATCTGTGGAAGAACTTCGCCCATAAATGGGAGAAAGCCCTTGTCGCAAAGTTGCTCTGAATGTCGTCTTTGTGCAGGACTCATGGGCCCATCGGCGGCAATTCTCCAACAAGCACTTAAGTAATCTCCGACATGATAAACAAGTTGAGAAACAATAAGACCTGAGACCATGGCTCCCATGGAAATACCCTGCATATTCATATTGATGAGTTTTCGAGCCATCTTATCTTGAGTTCGCATATTCGCAGCGAGCAAGCCTTGTTGATGCAATTGGTGTAGGCCTTGAATTCCAAGGCCTTGAGCTCTTGTCCAAGCTCCCCATGCTCCAGAGCCAGCTCCGAAACCCATCATTGACATAAGCATAAGACCACTACCGTATTTACTCCAGATTTCGTTCATGGCCATTGGATTATTTCTGTATTCCACAAGCATTTGAACGCTACCGAAGAGATACATGGCTCCAAAAATCATCATGGTAGTACCAGTCATTCTCACGGCACCAGTAGAAAGATTTTTCATTAGAGTGGACATACTTGTATCAAGACGCGGTTCGATTTTTATATCTGTATAAGTTCCGGTATTGAATCGACCGGAGTAGGTTCTGTAGTATCCGTTTCCGAGTGCCTTAATAAAACCTGGAGTTGGAAGACTCGCCATGCGCATTGGCTTGAGTCCCATGCGAAATTCAGACATCGCACGAACGCCCTTGTTTTTAACATTTTCCCAGGCAGTTGCACGCTGTTCTAGAATAAGGTTTCTGTATTCAGGTAGTCTATCTTTTGCGACAGACCATAAGTTGTTATAACGGGCGACATCTCTTTCTACGGATGACATACCGTTTTTGGTATCAAATAGTCCTTGTCTAACACTCAGTTTTCTAGCTTCTTCAGCTAAGTTTGGTCCACCATTAGTTCTTAAAATATGATTGATTGAACTCATCATTCGATTGAATTCAGCACGACCTTTTGCTGACTCCATTGACTTATCAAAGTTATAACCAGGTTCGAGCATTGGGACTCGACCACCATTGTAGGCTTTTTCTAAAGCTGCGCTCGATCGCTCTGGAGCCTCGGCGTAATTTGAAATCCCAAGAATACTAAAAGGGTTAGCTCCTTTTAATGCAGCATCGGGCCTTGCTCGAACAGTATTATCCGGAGTGGCTTCATTATATGAATCTGCAACAGAGACCAGTGGGAATTGCAGGATCATACTCATAAAGAGTAATCCTGTTGTCAGTTGTTGTAGTATGGTCATTCGTCGTTTCATTTATAACCTAGTTTGCAAAAAGTCATTTCAATCAATCAGTCTCTTCAATGCTATTCTGGAGTGTCAGCTAGCGCTCCACCAGAG
>CAZFYV010000191.1:7291-7499 GCA_964523195.1 uncultured Pseudobdellovibrionaceae bacterium | reverse complement strand
TCGCTAGATCCACAGACTATTCTAAAGAGGGGGATGAGAAATATAAAGAATAAACTTAAGCTTTTTTAGCAGCTTTTTTAGTGGTCTTCTTCTTCGCCTTTTTCTTTGCAGCGACGAGTTGAACATTTGAATAATCGATAAAACCTTCAGTTTTGATCAGCTGGTTTTCTTTCTTATCCAGTTTAGTCTGCACTCTAACGCCTTGAAC
>CAZFYV010000191.1:0-7276 GCA_964523195.1 uncultured Pseudobdellovibrionaceae bacterium | reverse complement strand
TTTTAGCATCAACATCGAGAACAGAACCTGTTTTTCCTTTATCAGCTCCCGCGATGACCTTTACTTCTGAACCTTTTTTAATTTTCAATTTCATGGTCTTGTCCTTAGTTTGACTTCTTAGCCGTTGCTAAACGCTTCATGAGGCGCTTTTTAACAGTTAAAGCTCTCTTTGATAATTTGTCGTCACCCTGATTGATGAGAAATTTCTCAAATCCACCAGAGTGTTCAATAGATCTAATCGTGCTTGTTGCAATCTTAAGAGCAACAAACTCATTTAGTGCAGGACTGAAGAGACGCTTTTTCTGAATGTTAGCGAAGGCTCTAGACTTGGTTTTAATGTTAGAGTGGCTCACTAAATTTTTAGAGACTGGGCCTTTTCCAGTAAGTTCACAAATTGCCACTTTTACCTCCAAACGAACTTAAAAACTGCTAAGTTCTTGATATTATAAGTAAAATTCCAATACAAAAAGGTCTCTCTAAGCTCATTTTTGATGATTAAAACCATCAAATGAGGCTCACCAAACTGCCTAAATGCCCGGAATTACTAAAAGTATCCTAAAACAAACAAGCTTGATAGGGAGCGTTAGCTGCCTAAAGAGGATTTATATGTATAGTTGAAAAAGACACTTGTTGGCAACCCAAAAATGTCGTATAAGGCTGCTTTTAGTGAAAAAGAACACGAGGGCTATAAGCTATGAATATTTTTAAAAAACAGCTGAGATCTAAATACCGTGCAGAGTATCCAAGTCAATTTATCTTCGACTACAAGGATCCTATGACTCTTTCTCGTTTTATCAGCGAGGGCGGAAAAATCACTCCATCTCGAATTAGCAAGCTCAGCATGTCTCAGCAGAGACGTTTAGCTTCAGAAATCAAAAAGTCTCGTAACCTTGGTCTGCTTCCTGTTGGATCTGACGCTTACGATCACTTTTTCGGTGCAGAGCAGATCTCTCCGAAGCCATTTGATTTCGAATAAGTCATTAGAGGCAATTTATTTGATTTTCATTACCCCATGTCCACTAGGCATGGGGTTTTTTTGCGATCATCGTTCGTCGAAATCTGAACAGATCAATAAAGGCAGACAGGATCAACAGGCTATAAACCCATTCAGCCGCTCGATGCCAAATATCCCCTAGCAATATAAACTGAGAATACCCGGCAAAATTCAAATTTAAAAGATTCTCACTGGCTCCTGTCAGATGCAAAATCATCAAGGGAAGTGAGGTTATAAAAAGGTGTATACTCCCAATCCAAAAAATTAAGGATTTCCGCCACATGGGATGCTTAATCCCATGGTAAAAAATAGCAATCCCAATGGCTATAAAAATACTTCCAGCAACTTTGGGAGCCATCTCTCTAGGGAGAGTTTTAAAAATCCCGATAATCAGAAAGACGTTTAAAAAGAGTAGCGTGAACCACATGCGAACCTTAAAAACCATAGACAAAAGATGCCCTATTTCGCTGCCTTTGTCTATGGGCCTTTCAAGCCGAATCCTGATCTCAGTGGTTCGGACACTCGAACTATTATTCGGACCAAGCCCTTTGCATACATGATCAAGTCTCAGTAACCACCATAGAGAATTTGCATTGTCTGGAGGCAAACAAAGGAGTCATTGTGCCCATAAAACTAAATCCAGAGAAGAAGCAAGCCATCAAAAATCAACTAAAAGACTTCGGACTCAACCCAAGAGATTGGACATGTGTACCACCCATTCTAGGAAAGTCGTTTTCACTGAAACATGTAAATGACAAAAACTTAAGTATTCGAGGTCGGATTTATAAAGACAAGCGTAGTCAGTCTTATTATGTAGACTACTTAATGATGTGTTAGTTATCGATAGGCTTCACAACGAGTCGACATAATCGATCTATTCCAGACCGTTCCACGATCAAGTTCTGCAGCACCTGGGAGTTCTTTGAACATTCCGTCTCTTAGTAGCTCCCAGTCTCTTTTGCCGATAAGCCTGATAACTTGATCTTTTACTTTGCAAAAAAGTGCTATTTCCGAACCTTGAAACCAACCATTCCTGGAAGAATAAGACACCGGAGGGCGATCACCCCAAGCTAACTCAATCATAAATTTCAATGTCATGAGCAAATATTTTTTTACGTCGCCTTCTGAGCGCATTCGACTCTGACATTCTGAAGGCATCGCTTTTAAATCTCTATTGAGAGCTCTTAACTTTCCAAAAAATTCAAAACACCCACCCATGGAATTTGAATAAGCACACTTAGCTATGAATTTTTCAAACTCTGGGTTGAAATCAATCCCCTTTTTTGTGCGTTTATAGAGGAACTTGTTCTGATTTTTCCTGAAAATTTCGAGCTGAATATCACAAACCGTTTTAGGTGGGTCCCACATAACAAGAAACAAGAGTCCCCCGACGACTCCCAAAACTCCGATCACACCTTTAGGTAAGCTTGCAAAAAAGCGATCTAACATACTTTGATTATATAGAAATCAGTTGAATGTGCAAAAGGTCTATTTAACTGCTTTACCACAATTAGCGAGAGTTTCAGGATTGATTGGATTTTTAGCCTTCCATCCCACTTGAACCCAAGAACTTCGATCTTTTGGACAAAAGAAAATTCGAAAACGGCGATCGACCTTATAGATTCGAGCCAAATGCGCCAGTTGTTCAAACGCAGACTTAAGGTTTCTTCTGCGTGCATCACCTTCAGTAGTCTGAGTTAACTCTAAACGCCCTTTGGCTGCATCTAGAATCTTGTTTAGATGACTTCTTGAATGCTCTTCGATCACTACTGAAGACTCTTTAGCTCTATTAATCTGCTTTAAAGTCTTACTTAGAGCCTGAGAAATAGACTCTTCATTTTGATTAAAAAAGGAAAGATGCAACTCACCAGAGTCAGAAAGCAATTGATTTAGTTCAGAAGTTAGCACCTGACTTAAAACAATGGCCCTTCGTCCATCAGAAGACAACGAAAACAGAATACAGACTGTGAACACAAAGATGCTATTTTTCCAGGTGATCATTAAGCTTTCCCTCATTTTGATATTTATCGGATATCCTGTATCTAAACATAAGTCCAGTAAATCGCTAAAACCCGAGGAAAATTAGGCCTTTCTATTAAGATTTGCCTAAATATTGATCATCTATTTCAAATTGAAACGGAGGCTGGCTTTAAATTGAATAGAGAGCTCTTCGGCCGATGTCGTCGCATTCTCCAAAACTTCTCCTGGCTGAAAAGCCGAGAGGCGAAAATCTGCTATCAAACCGTTATCAAAAGCTTGTTCGTACCACAGATCTAACTCAGAACCGAGGACCGTCCCATTATTCGCGAGCAACGTACCCTGAGCAAGATTGTAAAAATCAGTTGTATTCACCGATCCTGCAGCCGATGTCTTACTGAACATTAAGGCTTCAATTCCAAATTCGGCAGCATCGTAGAAAGTCATTGAAACACCAAGACTCAAATAGGTTAAATTACCCCACTTAAAAATATCAGAGCGACCGGCATTATCATGGATATTGTAGAATAGACTTTGGAATGTCTCTACGCCTTGATCTTTGGCCGCATCATCTTCACCACCTGAGTCAGAATGATATCCAAGCCAAAACTTAAATTTGTAAAAGTCAGGAAACTCTACCCCTAAACTAGTATCAAACATTTGCCCATTAAAGTTCTGGCTAAATGCATTTCCTCCTGCATCTTTGCCTTTTTGTTGACCGTATTGCTGAGCAAAATGAAGGTTCCAAAAGAAAAAAGAAAAGGATGTCCTTAAACTAAGACTCAAATGCTGAAAGTTCTGCTTAGGGTTGGTTGGAAGTGGAGTTGTATTATCTTGAGTTTCATCGCGAACAACTTGGGCGAAATGCAGATTCGCCTTATCCAAAATTTCCGGCATATCTTTAAATTCAACATTAAGAAGATATAATTGTGTTTCAGGATCTTTACTCGTCACTCCTGAGGTATTAGCGTCAGCCAGTTCAGATAATTTTACGAAGTAGAGATCAAACTCTGCAAAATCAGTTAAAAAACCAAACCTTGCTCCATCAAAACTATATGGAACTTGCTCAAAGTTATTACTAGAAAAGGCTTTACCATCTCCGATATCAATAGCGAAACGCCCGAACCATATTGATAGAGTGTCACTTGTTTTCCACCAGCCATAAAATTGGTTGATCAGAGCCTGATCTGCAGAACTAGTGGGAGATTGAGTCTTACCAAATTGACTTGAATAAAGAATTCTAGTTTTAGCTAAAAGTGACTCCCCACTTCGAAGGGTGAAACCTAAAAGACCTCTAGTTTGAACCAATGATTGATCGTCACCCGCATTCTCTACAGAAGTTGGATTAGAAAAATTAAAATATCTAGTTCTAAAATCCAAGTCGTGCGCAACGTCTACTTTGGAATGGGCAGTAGAAACACAAACAAAAAGTGAAATCAGAACGGTGAGTTTCGAAGCTGTATTCATCACATACATATTTTAGACTTCTATAGATTAAACTACAGGAGCAAAATTCCATTCTAAACCTTTGACCGAGGGTGGTTTTTCCTAGTTCTGCACAAAAAATTCAAAACCAGAAACCAATTCCCTATAGGATTAAAGACTAGCAAACGAAAGGTCTGTGCGCTTTTTTGATTCAACTCTGACTTTTTAGTCGCAACACAAAGCGCATATACCAGGAATCTTTGACTCAAACTCAAATCCAGATGATGGTCACAAAATGTGACGAGTTGTTTGATGGAGTTTAGTCTTGCCCGATAATGAAAGTACTAAAGCACAACAAATCCCAGATGTATTTGCCTACCAAGATTATCGCAAATACTTGAAGGCTGTTTTTGAATTCAAGAAAACCGTAAAGCCTGGCTATTCTTTAAAAAATTTCGCGGAGTCTCTTGGCTTCTCATCCCATTCTGGCTTGGCGATGATCTTAAGTGGACAAAGAAATTTGCGACAACCTTACCTCGATAAGTGTATTAAGTGCCTAAAACTCTCCTTGAAACAGAGACTCTATTTTGAAGCGATGGTTAATACTGATGGTTTATCTCCATCTCGTCGGCGACAGCTTAATCGCAATATGGAGTTCTTAAAAAGCACATGGTCGCTTCCTGACACGCCTTCGATACCCAGCCTATTTGATTTTGGGCAAGTTCACCAATTACTTTGCCTTTACAGAAGGTATATGAGCCCAGATGAAATTCTTAATGAGCTTTCATTTATAGAAGATAAAAAATACCTCATGAGAATTCTCAACTATATGCTAGATAGAGATATTGTTAAAAGATCTCCCATTGGCCACTTTAAAATCGAAAAGGCAGTTCTTATTGCTGAAGACGAAGTTCCCTCAACATCAGCAAGACAAATGCATCATGAATGTTTAGACAGAGCCCATACCTCTCTTGAATCTTCAGAGTTAGAGGATCGAGAGTTCCAAAGTTACCTCATGACCATATCAGCCAAAGATATTCCGAAAGTCAAAAAGGCTATCAAAGAATCAGTCATGGAAATTATCAAAAAGTTTGAATCTGATCTCGACGGAGACACGATTATACAAGTTCACAGCCATATGCTGGAACTTCTAAATAGGAAAAGAGATTAAAATGAATCTAATCCACCTCTTTAAAGCATTGATACTTTTAATTCCCCTAAACTCCCATGCCGGTGTATTTGGAGTGGGAAATAGTGGTGATGTCTCAATGCAACTTAGTTTTGCAAAAACCACGGCTGTCTCTACCCTAAGACATGTAGATTTCAAAGACCTGGTCCGAAATTATGCACCTCCTAGAATCTCAAACTTTTACAGACAGTGTCGTCAGGAGATGTACCTTGGTGCGCTCAGAACCGAGTTTCAATTGGTCGAAGAAATTGATGATTCCAATGGCTTTCATGCCGTGGCCCGTAGAATAAGCAAAAAAACAATCTTAATTAGCCGGAGACAATTGGAGTATTTAGCATCTAATGGAACTCTGACCAGCACATTTATGACAGGACTTGTTCTCCATGAGGTCGGACACGATTGTACGTATAAGGGTAAACCTGTTGACGACCGCTTTGACGGCCTTCTTGATGTTCTCGCTCAAAATTTAATCTTGCTATCAACCAAAGAAACATTTAACCATCAAAGGCATATGACTCTCCTACAACGAGTCAAATCTCGCAAGAAAGTCACTTCAGTTCATATTCCTCAACAATTGAAATCAAAACTCGTAAAGAAGTATATCGACTATATAGGAGATTTGGCCTACCAAGATTTGGGGGCTGACTTAGATTACAGACCTATACCTGCAAGTCGATATTACGAATCACTTTCTACCAACATATTTAAAAGTTGGAGCCAGATTGACCTGACTCCATTCTCGAAACTACGCAATTTTCGAGAAACCCTAATTGAGCCACCTTTAAACTCAGACAATTTCAGCTATAAGGCAGGAAGTGAAATAAAACCACTAAGGACAAAACTGACTTGTGTACCTAAGATAGTGGATGGAATTGATAATGCTGTTTGCGCTCTCTTAGTCTATTGGCCTAAGCGCTTTCACAACATTACAAGGTCCATTCAAATCGGGTTTAGCACCAATGTCTTTGGCCAGTTTAGTGTAGATACTATTAAACCTTTTAGAACCCCGTCACGCTTCGTGACCAGTGACGAGTGAGTGCTGCGCATCAAGTAGCTGGATTTACAGATGTTTTTTTTTGCAAAAAAAGATCTTTTTATTCCGGCAAGAAAAATAGGCCTGTGGCACTTCTGAGACATAGTAAAAAACTAACGAAAGGTTCAAAATGAAATCACTTATTTTAGCACTCTCAATCCTGGTATCAGGTTCAGCATTTGCAATTGATCAAAATTCTTCATGGAATGAAATTCGTAACGGAAACACCTACTCTGTAGATACACCTGCAATCAACTTTCGAGGAAACGGCTTACAGGTTTCTCCATTCGGCGTCTGTGTTGATGGAGACTTCTTGAGAACAAAGGGCATGGTTGAAAAATGTGTTTCTCGTGACAATAGAGATGGCGATTGCTCAGCTTCTGTTTTCCAATATGAGTTCTTACCAATCACACGTAGAGTTAAAACTTGTGTAAAGTACTCTCAAAGAGGTGGTGGAGATCGCGAATGTGTTCGCTTCGCAACACGTTCAGTAACGACTCCACTTAGCTACACTTTTGACGTTTACAAAAGAACGGGCGCGAGAAACGGTGGTCTTAGGTATCTTTTCTCTAAAGACTACGACATTATGGCTTGCAGATAGTCATTAGCTATAAGTCTTCAAGGCCCAGATAATATTTGGGCCTTTTTTTTGACAATC
>CAZFYV010000190.1:0-7502 GCA_964523195.1 uncultured Pseudobdellovibrionaceae bacterium | reverse complement strand
GAAATCTTGGTCCAAGAAAAAGCGATCGCTCCAATTTTAAGCGAAGCTGACTATTTATTTTTAAAAGACTTTGGAATTATCAGAGAAGAAATCTCTTTTAAAGAAGAGAGCCTTTTCCTCCCAGATGGAACATCCATTGGTGCCAAGCTGAGCGATATAGATCTTTCAAGAATAGTGGGTAGTCGTTTGCGTAATGGAGCAGTGGCCCATGGTGGCTTCTTTCTGGGACCCAGATCTTTTTACGACTTTTTAAAAGAGCTTCCAGAAAAAGAACGTAAACTGTTTCGAATGAAACGAATCTCACAAATTAATCACTTATACGGCCATGAAGAAGTTGATAGGCTTCAAAGAATAAATGGACGCTTCATTAACACCTGTATGAAGGTTACTCTCAATGGAAGTGCTTCAAGTGATGCATTGGCTGACGGTAATCAGATTAGTGGTGTGGGAGGTCAGTATAATTTTGTAGCCATGGCCCATGAACTTCCCGATGCGAGATCAATATTGCAATTGCGCAGTACCAGATACAAAAAAAATGGAATTCTAGAGTCCAATATAGTTTTTAATTACGGAAACTGCACAATACCAAGACATCTTAGAGATGTGGTCGTTACAGAGTACGGAATAGCAGACCTTAGAGGAAAGACAGACGAAGAGGTTGCGATTCAGTTGATACAAATTGCGGATTCGCGGTTTCAAGGTGAATTGATTGAGCAGGCTGTTAAAGCGAACAAATTAAAGCCAGGTTTTAAGCTTTCTAAGCGATTTCAAAGTAATTTTCCTGAACGATATACTAGTATACTTAAAGAATTAAGAACTGAGGATCTATTTAGTCCATTCCCTTTTGGAACTGATCTCACAGAGATTGAAATTAAAGTAGGAAGAGGTCTGAAGAAGCTTAAAAAGATGCAAAAGTCTCAATTGTTGCTTCAGATAGTAAAGTCGTTTGCTACACCAATACGCGCAGAAAACAAGGCTTGTCTTGAGAGAATGCAGCTTGATCAGCCCAAAACATTTGAAGAGAAAATCATGGGAAAACTTCTCAACAGCGTCTTGTAGAGTGTTTCAGAGAAAAAATGACCTAAAATGAGACAATTTGAAACTATACTATTATAGAACGTCTTATCTATATGAGAGCTCTCGTATGTAAGGTAACCGTCATTCTACTTTTTTCATCACTTGGCCATGCTTCTATGGTTTCTCAAGATAGCTTCGACAAATTAAAAGCTGTCTTCAATTCCGAAAAGATAGAAAGTGCCAGTAAGATTATTGGTGATGGGTACCGCCGTGAGGCCGACAAGAAACTCCTGGCTCACCATATTCTTATTGCCAAAAATATTTTTAGGAAATCAAAGGTCGAAGTCGAAATGACTGATAGGGAGATCGTTGTTAAAATGAACGATCATGTTTTTCTAAAATTTGACATCGAAGATGCTGAGCGGAAGGTATTTAGAGTTAATGGTGTTAACACTAGAATTTTAGGAGTTTCCTACAAAAAGGACTTCCAACGCGTTAATTATGGACTTTCATTTTCAGCCTCTTCTCTAATGGATCTATTCATACCCAGTGCCCAGGCGGTTTCTTATAAGCCAGGCGAAAGAGTCTTTGGAACAATCTTTGTACTTTTGGCTGCAAAGACATTAAGGTTTGAATACAACGAAGAATTGGATGTTATAAAACCTTAATTCATTTCCAGACTTTACTTAAAATCTTAATATGGATAGGCTTCTATGTATAAGGAGCCTAGCCATGAAATCATTATTTTTAATTCTTACTACGTTCTTGTTTACTTTTCCCGTTTTTGCCAGGGGCGGAATTACGAATTCAGTAGCGGTTGCTCAAGGCGTGTCATCGCCTGCAACGACATCGATTATTAATTTTAGCAATGGATTTACTCGTGAGAATCCTGTGGGTGTCGTTTACCAAAGTTCAATTAGATTATCAGGTCTTTTTGATGACGGTGATGGATCGACGGGTCTTGGTGGTGAATTTGGAATAGGTAATGGCAAATATGGTTTAGCTGTAGGAGTTGGATCCAGAGATTGTGATGGGTGCGATACAGATGTTGCTGCGGCAATTGGCGGCGTTCTTAGTGGTGTCGGTTTAGGTTTTAGGTTTCAAGAAGATGTCTACTCTCTTGGTATATTACTCAATCCTAATGGCCAACACCGTGTTGGAATCATGGCAGAGTTAAATAGCGTTATCGATAATGCGAACTTTACTTCTTTAGCAGCTGGTTACTCTTATGTATCGGGTGTTTTTAAGTTTTCAGTGGATGCGTCTACTGCGGTTTTTGAAGATGATACCTTTGACGACGATCTTTTGATTCTGACTCCCGGACTGGCTTTTACGGTGAGTATAATAACTGTAAGTGTTTCCTACGACCTGAGACTCAATGATGATGATTCAAGTAATAACGATCGAGATCTGTGGGTAGGCCTTGGCGTTCATCCCTCCAGTAATTGGGAATTAGCGGTTTACGCGGACTATTTCAACGACTTGGCTGTCTCAGCCAGTTTCTATTTCTAGAGTCTCAAAACGGTCATTTCAGCACGAGAAAGACCCCATTGATTTTGAGCTAAATAGGATTTGTTTTCCTTATATGTTCATTTATTTTTGAACAATAACCTTGAGCTTTTTGGGTGTTCAAGATATATTGAACAGTAGGAGAACGTATGAAAAATCGCCTATTTATGCTGCCTGGCCTCGCCGCCGATGAAAAGCTGTTCAGCTACATAGATAACGCTAACTATGAGTTGGTGGTCCCTCAATGGTTGTCTCCCAACGAAAAGGAATCTTTAGAAGAATACGGCCAAAGATGGAGCGAGTCTTTTGACTTCAAAGAAGGTGACATCATTGGAGGCATGTCCTTTGGAGGGCAAGTAGCCCTAGAATTAGCAAAGCACTTAAACTTTGCGGCAGTTATTCTGATTTCATCCCATAGGTCTCACCAAGAAATAAGTGATCAATTTAGAGTTCAGCAGAGGCTTCTCCAAAACCTACCGGAAACCGCTGTAAGGGTTGGATTAAAAAGTGTAGGTATTCCAACATTAAATCGACAAGAAGGTCTTAAGCCTATTGAAGTAAAATGGCTTCAAGAAATGGTGGATAGAGCAGATTTTAATTTTTTAAGGTGGTCAGCTTGGGCCGCTGCAAATTGGAAATACTCTTTTTCGAAAGAAGACTTTCAGATGCCTGTTTACCAGGTCCATGGAGAACATGATCCCATAATTAAAATTCCTGACTATCAAGACTGCTTTTATATTAAAGGTGCGAAACACCTTATTAACTACACTCACCCAGAAGAGATAAAGAAATGGCTCGGGGAAAAACTGGCAGTCTCTCTTTAAAGCTTGCAGCTGCGTATAACCTGATTTGGGGAGCATTAATCATATTGTTCCCGAATCTATTGTTTGACTTGTCTGGGTTAGATAGGCCGACTTACCCTCAAATATGGCAGTGTGTAGGAATGATCGTCGGTGTCTATGGCGTTGGTTATTATATAGCGTCTTTTGATCCCGTTAGGCACTGGCCAATTGTTTTAGTCGGATTTATGGGAAAAATATTTGGTCCCATTGGTTTTGCAGTCGCTCTTTATGAGGGTGTTTTCAATATAAAGTTTGGCTCAACAATTATTTTTAACGATTTAATTTGGTGGATTCCATTCGCTGTAATTTTGTGGTCAGCGATGAAGGAGAATTCGGATATGAAAAGTGATGAGAATATAAGAAGTCTTGATGATCTTAAGTTTGATTCTGGTGAGAGTTTTGTGGAAAAAAGCAAAGCACAGCCTCTTCTATTTGTATTAGTTCGACATCGTGGGTGTACTTTTTGTAGAGAAGCTCTAGATGAACTTTCAAAAAATATGAAAAAGATAACCGATAAAGGCTATAAACCCTATGTCGTACATATGGGTAGTTCGGAATCTGGTAATTTGATGAAAGACGAATACTCTCTTGATCAGGTCGAATTTATCTCAGACCCCAACAAAAATATATATCGTTTGTTTGGAGCTCGCAGGGGCACACTAAAGGAATTATTTGGTCCAAGAGTTTGGGCACGCGGAGTGGTCGCTGGAATGTTGAAAAAACATGGAGTAGGAAAACTCGAAGGAGACGGTTTCCAGCTTGGAGGAGTATACCTATTAGAAGATGGTAAACTTCGTCATGTCCACGACCCTTGTGACGCCGCCGATGTAGAAGACTGGAATAAACTTCTAGCTCATCAACTTGCGTAAAAATATGAATGTCGTATGGTTCAAAAAAGATCTCAGAATTGAAGATCATCGAGCTCTTAGAGAGTCTGTAGAAAACGGACCAACGATAGCCCTCTTTATTTATGAAGATGAGTGGTTTCAATCTCCACAATTTTCAAGTTTTCACCTACAGTTTGTTGAGGAATGTATAAATGAACTAACGAACAGCCTGAGAAAGATCAATATACAATTGGTTGTTAGAAGAGGCTCTGCTGTCCGTGTTTTTAGTGACCTTATTAATAAATACCAGATAGATGGAGTATATAGTCATAGAGAAACTGGGTTAGATTGGACCTTTAAAAGAGATTTAAAGATAAAATCAATTTTAAAATCTAGTGGAATTGGTTGGATGGAATTTGATCAATTTGCTGTTATTCGAGGCCTAAAAAATAGAGATACTTGGAATGGGAGTAGAAAGGTAATAATAAACCGCAAGCCTATTGATGAACCAAAGCTGCAAGTTAATTCACCGAAAACAAAATCGTTCAGTCCTTTTGATCTACCTAAATATAATTATAATTCGAACCTCCAGCGTGGAGGAAGATCGGTTGGCCTTGAGTATCTCGAAAGTTTTTTAAGTAGTAGAGGGCAAAATTATACCTACGAAATGTCATCTCCAAACACAGCATTTAATTCATGTAGCCGATTAAGCCCTTATATAGCTTGGGGTTGTTTATCCATGTCTGAGATTCAGTGTGCGATCGATTCAAAGAGGGCTGAGTTATCCATGCGTAGTGATCAAGAAAGCAGAGCATGGTTTTCGTCTTTAAAGTCTTTCGAATCTCGCTTATGGTGGCATTGTCATTTTATACAAAAACTCGAATCGGAACCAGAAATTGAATTCTCAAATATTAATCGTGGTTTTGATGGAATGAGAGAGAACGATTTCTGCGAGGAAAAGTTTCAAGCATGGTGCGCAGGAGAAACAGGTTTTCCTTTTATCGACGCCTGTATGCGCGCTCTTAAGACACATGGCTGGATCAACTTTAGAATGAGAGCTATGTTAATTAGCTTTGCCAGCTTTCAGTTATGGCTTCACTGGAAAAAGACTTCGAATCACTTAGCAAAGTACTTTTTAGATTTCGAGCCGGGAATCCATTATAGTCAAATCCAGATGCAATCAGGTGTTACCGGTATTAATACTATTAGAATCTATTCTCCTGACAAGCAAACTGCGGATCAGGATCCCGAGGGGAGATTCATCTACAAATATTGCCCTGAACTGGAGGGTTTAGACTATAAGTATTTTTATAACTTTGAAAACACTCCGCCGATGATATTAAGTCTTGCCGATATTGAATTGGGGAAAAATTATCCTAGATCTATTGTAGATGGTAAAATCTCATACAGCGAGGCTAGGGACAAAATTCATAGATGGAGAAAGTCTGAAAAAGTAAGAGAATTGGCAACCCAGGTTTTGGTAAAACACGGAAGTAGAAAGAATAGCTTCTTTCCAAAACAGCATAGAAAGGCATTTGGGAACTTAAACAGTCGCACCGGAGCCGATGAATGAGAATATACTGGATGCGCCGAGATTTACGCCTCAATGATAATCAGTGTTTTGAATACTTATCCAGAGAATCATCAACACCTCTGGTTGTTTATCATCAAGTAGATCCTTTTCTTGAGTCGATGGGTAAGTTTCGCAAACAGTTTTATCTAGGCACCTTAGAAAGTCTTAAAAATGATTTGAATGAAAAGGGTCTCCACTTGCACTTGGGTACTATTAGTATTGAATGTTTGATTGGGAGGCTTCAAAACGATGGTTTTTCTATAAAAGAGTTGATTTACACTAGTGGTAACAATGCTCGCGACTTCGATCAGGAAAGAAAATTGTATGAAACTTCGGTACAAGAGGATTTCGAAATTAGGTCATTTGATCAAAATACATTGATTCCTAAATTAGATCTCCCTTTTCCAATAGAGAAATTACCTAAATCCTTCACTGGATTTAGAAAAAAAGTTGAAACGAGTGTTGAATTTAAATGGTCCAATAATAGCAAATTAGAACCGTTTAAATCTCCCCAAATTAACGTAGAGATTGAGGAATTCGATCTCTTTCCTAATGAAGACTTGGAATTAATTTTTAAACCAGGCGAAACCTCTGCATTAAATCGTCTCAATCACTATCTCTGGGAAACAAAAAGTGTATCTACGTACAAAGAAACTAGGAACGGAATGATAAATTTCGATGATTCGACAAAGTTCTCACCATGGTTGTCCATTGGATCGATTTCTCCGAAGACTATTATGAGAGAGCTTCAAAAATATGAGCACGAAAATGGAGCTAATGAGTCAACTTATTGGGTCTTTTTTGAGCTTCTATGGAGAGACTATTTTAAATTTTTATCTGAAAAGTATAAGTCTAAGTTTTTTGAATTTGATGGTGTTAAAAAAATTTCCTATGAAGTACTTGATCGGGAAGAAGCAAAGAGTGAACTCGATCGGTGGAAAAATGGAGATACGGCTTCCGAATTTGTAAATGCAAATATGATTGAGCTAAAGAAAACGGGATGGATGAGTAACAGAGGCCGACAGAATGTTGCGAGCTATCTAGCGAAACACCTTTTTATTGATTGGACTTTGGGTGCCTGTTGGTTCGAAAAAAATCTAATTGATTATGACGTAGAAAGTAATTGGGGTAATTGGGCTTATTTAGCAGGTGCAGGTGTGGACCCAAGGGATAGAAAATTCGATGTGGGTCGACAACAAAGAATCTACGACCCGAATAGAGAATATATTAAAAAGTTTTTAGGAGCTTAGATATGAAGAACTTTGATTTGGTGATTGGAATCGATCAAACGGGTGCCGTTGAAAAGGATGGCAAGCCAAAGGCACTTCCTGTAGTGGTTTTTAAGAAAACCGATAAAAATTGGAGTGTTGTAAGAGAGGAAAATGGGTTTGACGTAAGCCTACCATCTTTTTCTAGAAAAGATTTAAACACTCTTGTTCGACGACTTACAGATCACTCTCTAGATAAGTATTCAGTCTTAATTCTGGTAGATACGGTTTTTGGTTTGCCAAGAGAACTCGTGGGCATTAGCGAACGAATTGAGTTTCGAAGAGCCATGAGAAGAGCCAAAACTCATGAGGGTTTTGGAATGAAAGCCGCGAAAAACTTCTTTGAAATGCTTAAAGAAGACTATGACTACTCCTCAAAGGATCTTCCAAGAAGAGACGTCGAGAAAAAATTGGGTGCCAATTCACTTTTCCAAACCCATCCTTTCCAGAGAAATATTCAAACCGG
>CAZFYV010000189.1:0-7522 GCA_964523195.1 uncultured Pseudobdellovibrionaceae bacterium | reverse complement strand
AGCAGAGGCAAGGTGGATTCAGCTCTTCATGGTCAGGCGGAGGAAGTACTAAAGCAGCGGCATCTCCACAAAGGAGAACACAAGCTTCTCAAGTTAGTGCACAGATGCAGCAACCTAAAGCTGAACAACCTGCTGAAAAAGAAGCAATGGCACAAACGGCCCCTCAAACACATATTGAATCTGGGGATGCCATTACTTCTGGGCCAATGGATATTTGGACTGATTTTGTTGAAAAGGTTAAAGCCACAAATGGTCTTCTGGGTGCATTACTAGAAAATACTCATCTCGTAGAAAAAACGGAATCTGAGATTAAACTTGGTGTCTCACAAAAAATGGGTTTCTTATCTGACAAACTAAAAGAAGAAGCCAATGTCTCGCGGGTAAAAACCTTCTTAAAGACTTTTTGGAATCAGGACTTAAATGTCGTCTTTGAACTTAGTACTGATGATAGCCAAAAAAAAACTCTAACTCCAAAAGAATCTAAAGAAGAAGTTATCTTAAAAAAGAAAATGACTGATAAAGAACAGATTGAGGGTCACCCCTTAGTT
The DNA here is from genome assembly GCA_964523195.1 of uncultured Pseudobdellovibrionaceae bacterium. Taxonomy (GTDB): domain Bacteria; phylum Bdellovibrionota; class Bdellovibrionia; order Bdellovibrionales; family JAGQZY01; genus JAUHWN01. The sequence goes on along the minus strand of CAZFYV010000189.1, from coordinate 6,974 downwards.
CAATCGACTCAAAAGCAATTTAAATCTGAAATTGTATCTATTAAGGAGAAGCCATGAGAGGAAGAGGCAAAGGCGGCGGTAGCATGCAAGCTCTTATGAGACAGGCTAACCAAATGCAGCTTAAAATGAAGAAGCTTCAGGAAGAACTTGCCGAAAAAGAATATTCTGCAACTTCTGGAGGAGATGCTGTAAAGGTCACTGTTAACGGTGACTCAAAAGTGACCAACTTTGAAATTAGCGAAGAAGTCCTAAAAGACGGTGACGCTGAAATGCTTCAGGATATGCTTTTGACGGCAACTAACGAAGCACTGGAAGCAGCTAAAAAAGATAATGAAGAACAAATGTCAAAACTCACTGGTGGAATGAACATCCCTGGAATGTAGTTATGTTAAAGATCCCTTCTCTTGAAAAATTAATCCATGAACTAAGCCAGCTTCCTGGTGTCGGACCAAAATCTGCGCAGAGGCTCGCCTACCATGTATTAAAGAAGAAGGGTTTCTCAAACAAACTAAGAGATGCTCTTCAGCTCGTTGAAGAGAATGTTAAAGATTGCCCTGTGTGTTTCTCTTTCACAGATAATGAAGGTGCTTGTAACTTTTGTGAAGATTCCCGCAGAAACGACACTACAATTTGTGTCGTAGAAGATCCTGCTAATATCGAGAGAATTGAATCATCTGGAGTTTTTCGTGGTAGGTATCATGTTCTCCGTGGGGCGATTTCTCCATTAGATGGTATTGGAGTTGAAGATCTAAGGATAAAAGAGCTACTTTATCGAGTCGATCAGAAAGATGATGATGGCAACCCACTTACAGAAGAAGTCATATTAGCTTTAGACTCGGATCTAGAAGGCGATACCACGGTCTTGTATTTATCAAAAGTTCTCAGAGAAAAGGGCTTGAAAGTTTCAAGAATAGCTCAAGGTGTGCCTATCGGCAGTGATATCGATTATGTTGATGAACGCACAATGGGGCGAGCCATGGAATATAGAGTGGAATTGTAAATGGCACTAATTAACCACGAAGCAAAAGAGCTACACTGTAAAATCGTATATTACGGCCCATCACTCGGTGGGAAAACAACGAACGTTAGATGGGTTTACGATCAGATAAATGAGGTTACAAAATCCAAGCTCACTGAGTTTACGTCTGATCCAGAGAGAACTCTTACATTTGATTTTCTTCCTGTGTCCGCTGGCGAATGGAGAGGCTTAAAAGTCCGCTTTCATCTTTATTCAGTTCCTGGCCAAGAGGTTTTGGATCACCGCCGAAAGATGCTACTTACTAATGTGGATGGAATCGTATTTGTAGCTGACTCCCAAAACGACAGGATGGATGAAAACGTTCAATCAATGTCTAACCTTAAAAAAAATCTCGAACACCAAGGTTATGACATCAATAAAATTCCTCTAGTTATTCAGTATAACAAGCGCGATTTAGATAATGTCGCATCGGTAGCAGAACTCAGAGCTGCCCTTAATAAATATAACTCTCCAGACTTTGAAGCCTCTGCCCACAATGGAAAAGGGGTCATGGAGAGCTTTAGAACTTTATCCAAAGCATTAATCGCTAAACTCAAAGGCGGAGAAGTATAGATGTCAGTGGTCGCTGAAATCAAAGAACTCAAAGAAAAACACAACGCTTTAATACTAGCTCATTACTATCAAGATGGACCAATTCAAGATATCGCTGACTTTTGCGGAGACAGTTATTTTCTTGCAAAGAAAGGCCAAGAAAGTGATGCAGACGTAATTCTCTTAGCTGGCGTTACCTTTATGGCTGAAAGTGTGAAAATTCTTTCTCCAGAAAAAACAGTGCTAGTCCCTGATATGAAAGCCGGTTGCTCTCTTGTTTTCGAATCTCCATATGAAAAATATCTTCAATGGAGAAAAGACAATCCAGATGCTATCGCTATGACCTATATCAATTCCAGCGCAGCAGTGAAATCAATTTCTGATGTGATTTGTACTTCTAGTAATGCAGAAGCAATCGTAAAAAAGATTCCAAAAGACCGAAAAATTCTATTTGGACCCGATAAGAATCTTGGCCGGTTTTTAGCCCATAGACTCAATCGTGAGATGGAGTTTTGGGATGGAACTTGTGAAGTCCATGTTCTGTTTTCTCATAAAAAGCTTTTTGAAATCAAAGAAGAGCATCCTGATGCGCTAGTTATTGCTCATCCAGAGTGTAGTGAAGCTGTATTACAACATGCTGATGTAGTTGGTTCCACGTCATTATTATTGAACACAGTGGAAACTAATAAAGACTACAAGAAATTTATAGTTGCGACTGAAACTGGCATATTCCATCAAATGAAAAAACTAAGGCCAGAGGCGGAGCTGATTCAGGCCCCAGTAACAAATAATTGTGCATGCAACGACTGCCCCTATATGAAACTTAATAATATGGAGAAGTTGAGAGATGCTTTAAAAACACTCTCTCCTCAGGTTACCGTCGACGAAGCTGTTCGCGAAAGAGCTGCAACGAGCCTACAAAGAATGATGGATATCAGCCAGGGTCGTGAAGTGACCTGGCCAAATCAATTTGAAATCTAAAACCTCAATTTAGAGTTTATAGTATGAGCACCCTCTCCAACTCAAAGATCAATCAGATTCTTCAAAACGAGTTTGGTGAGGACATTCTATTTGAAGCTAGATCCGAGTGGGCCTCAACATATAAAGATTATCGAAGCCTTATCCGCTCTTTTATAGGCTCTCTTGATTCATTTCAGTCTATTGATAAGAGTTCCATAATCAATTTAGATACCCCTCCTCCAATTTTAAACTTATCAATTTCACATTGTCCTGAGTTGGGAGCTGTCTTCTTCAACCCTAACGCCGCCCACGCCGGAGTCGATGTGGAAAGAGAAGACAGAGTCAAAGACAGTATTATCAAAAGAGTCTGCACAGAAAAAGAAATTAAGGCTGCACCCAAACCTGTTGCTTTATGGTGTGCAAAAGAAGCTTCATTCAAAGCTATCAACCGATTTGATAAAAACACTAAAGTATTGAGTCAGATTTTTATACAGGACTGGCAATATATAGATGAGGGCGTCTACTCTTTTGCCGCTTCAATTAATTCTAAAGATTCTTCGTCTCCTGAAATCCAGGTCACCCAGGGGAGCAAAAAAAGTGACCATTTACAACAGGGTGATCAAAAGTTGAACGGTAAGGGTCTCATGATTCAACAAAATGTACATTTTTTTACCTTTTACTCTCAATAAACTACTAGACCTGCCGATGGGTATTATAAGTAATTCATTGGATAGGTTAATTAGATGATTAAATCTGGAGATAATATGGGTGCAGAGCGAAGACTTGCTCCAAGGCTTTCAATAGATACAGTTTCAGTAATCCAAATCGTAGATTTAGATACGTTGCAAACTGTTGCTAGCAGAGGTGACCTTATAGATGCTTCTTCATCTGGTTTTCTAATTCAGATTAATAGGAAAGAGCTAGAAGATAAGTCTTATAGAGAGTCTCTTTCTCTAGATCTTCTTGTCGGTAAAACTCTTAGTGTAGAAATCGAAAACATGAAACTAGATGTGATCGGTACTATTGTTAGAACACGAAGAGTTGGAACTGGATCTTTTGAACTTGCAATTGATTACAGCGCTGACGCTCCAGAATATTGGAGAGAATGCCTTGTAGACATGCTCCCAAAGACCGAAAGCTCAAACTAAAAGTACTCATTTAAATTGCAGAGAAACCTTCAACGCTTGTTTCACTCATAAGTGACAGCCTGTAGTGCGCTGGCATGAACCAGGAAAAGGCTTCCAATATTCCTTGCCACTCTTTTTGCGGAGGGTTGCCTAGAGACTCCAGTGATAATGCTAAATCATAGTTTTTCTGATCAGCACTCACCATCAACATTTTAGGTGCTAAAACATTTTGATTCGCTAGAAAGTTTTTAAATACTTTCCTAGCATACCCAGGAAAATACTCTTCAGTAGGCTGTCCAATCCAAAGCTCTTGACCTTCTTTAAGATCAAACTCCGTGTTTAGCTCCTCTTGGGTCACTGGAGTTACAAACTGACCTCTTTGTAAGTAATTCCAAACCATTCCGTAAGTCAGAACATAATCCGGATATTCTTTATTGGGATTGATAGCTAAGCCAATGCCTCTTTCTCCTAGCCAATGTATCAAATTAACACATGGCTCAGTTCCGTCTTCAGAGATCTCAACCATCATATATGGCCACCCATCAGGGCCTACCTGAGGCTGCTCATTTAACAGCTTGAACTTGATGTTAGGAAGGTGCTCTAAGAACTCCTGCTCCCAATTGGCGTCCCTGAGAGGCATCTCCTTGCCTGTGAGGGCGTTGATCTTTTCGCTAGATAATTGAGGATCGATAGTATTTTCCATGGGAATGGTTCTATTCTAAGTGGGTGATATTTGCAAGTTGGTGATGTGGGCATTTTTACCCAATAATATCAACCGTTTGAGTCTTTAATCTGGAGGTTTTCAGCATGCTGGGTAGGAATATGCTCCAAAACCTGATCTAGTGAAACCGGTAAAGAAGACTCTACCGCATCCTTTGATATTCGCACAATTGCAGTCACTGCGTGAGTTTTTGAAGTCAAAGTTGAACCGGTCTGACTTACAAGAAAGACAGAATCGATCGTATTTTCGGTTTGCTTTAAAGGAATCACCTTAGGACTTTGCCATTTGATCTTAGAAAGAGTATTTGATTTTTCAACCGTTTCTCTTTGAAGTTCAAGAAGATCATCTGCTTGATCTAATACTGCTTGAGTTTGTTCAGCCGGACTCATCTCATCTGAAAAATCAAACCAATCACTGAGTATTGAGGCCTGAGCCATATTTATCGAAAAAAATAACAAAACTAATTGAGGAAGAATCATTTTTGAAATCACAAGTTATCCCATCTTTTCGCAAGTAGCATTAATATTCAGCAGTTTTCAGGATGAGGTCTGTCATCAGACAAAAAGCACCTCTCCTTTAAGCAAACAACAATGCAATTATGAGTCTCAAATCAATTGCTTCTCGTCTTAGGAGAGCTGGTCACAGGCGTAAACAGTCTGATCAAAACGCCCAAAAATGGCTCCCAACCCATTGAATTTACCTAACATTAATTCGACACAATTGTTGCCCTAATAATTTTACTACTTTCCTATCCTAGAATTGTAGACAGGCGACTTGAAAACGCCGGAATGTAGCACGTATTAGGGGTTTAATTAATATCTAGGGGAACTTATGAATACTGCTAAAAAACTAATTCTCATTTTCAGTGGCTTAAGCTTGATGATTCTCTTTCAAAACTGCTCCGGCGATTTTGAAATACCAAACAACCAAGTTTCGAACCTTGAATCAGTTTCAAGCGCAGCTGTATCGAGAAGTCAAATTGGCAAAAGTGTTATGATCACCAACAACAACGTCTTAGATCGTATTAACGACAACTTTGATCTTGGGTATCTACTTGGTCAGGTAGGTCGAATGGAAAACAATGCCAATCCTGGAGCGACCAGGTCGGTCGGTCGGTGGGTTGCCCAGATATTTGAACTCGCACAAAATCAACAGGATGAATATGTAGATCGAGGACAATTCCAACTCGGTAGAGCTCCTCTTTCGAGTCGCTATATGAAAAGAGTTCTAGAACAATGGACTGATAGAAGCTGCAACAAAATACACACGGGCGATAGTAATTTTAGAGCAATCAAACAATTTACCAGTCCTGCTCAACTTAGGAGCAAAACCTTTAGACTTCTTGCTGTCGTAAACAGAATGGACCTTGCCGGAGAATATGATGATCGACTCACAAACAGCGCAACAAGAGTGCCCCGGTTTTTAGGCGAAGTTCATCTCGTATATGGGCTAATAGATAGAACTAGAAATTATGAAAACTCCAATTGTAGTCGAGGAGACAGCTCAACTGGAAAAGCCTATCCCATGACATTTGTTGTGAGCTACCGACTTCCAGTAATAAGAAAACTCTCTAGCGGTAGCTTTCCGTATGCTAGAGCCTCTTCACCAAGCCTCTTTTCTCTTGGAGAAAACTCCAACCAATGGAAGAACAAAATGAAACTATGGGCAGAAGCATGGGAAAATTTAGCCAGCACAGGAAACAACTCAGCCCATGCCAATCGCCTAACCAAAGCATTGGAATTAGCAGTAAGACCCGAAAACTTCCTCTCTTTAAAGACTAATACCGAAGTTAGAAATGACGTCTACGAGCTTCGTGAATGGTACATCTTTCGATCTGGTCAGGTCGTCAACAATATTGAAAATGCAAATGGCCTGTTGATTCCAAGAAAACTCAGAAGAGAGCCGTACCCGTGTTTAAACAACTCTCACATGCTGACAAAGCAAGTTCAGCACTACTGGAGACCAGCAGTAAATGACCTTGATATGACCACTAGGAGATACGATCACGACAATCCAGATGATCCAGATATTGGTTCAACGCCAACAAACGCGGACGATCATACTCGATCTGGTTACGCTCTTATGAGAGATCACACCCGACTACTTATCGACGACTTAGATATTCTTCAGGAGCGTAGAAGTAATTATTATTGGAGCGACAACTGTGGACGAACAACTAATCAAATGCCTTTTGGAATGCATACAGGTAACAGTCGAAATGACCCTCCTACAGGAGATAAAGATGTAGATACTCTAATGGGTTTAGCTCCTTTTGGTCGAGTAAACGGTGATGGCAGAATATGGAGACTAAGAGCGGCTTCATTAGATGGAGTGAGTGCAAGTCAACTTGAAAGCATGAGACATGCATTTGCCATAAGAACCTGTACTGGTTGTCACTCTCAAGAAGGTGCAACAAAAGGCTTCCATATATTTCCTCGCCTTAGTGGAAACGATTCTTCAATGTCAAACTTTCTGACCGGTGGCGGAGAGTTTTCCCAAGGAGGAAAAACCTATAACTATAATGTTTTGGAACAAAGAAGAATGTGGCTCAATAAATTTATGAGTAGAGACAAAGAACTTTATAATACTCTCAAAC
>CAZFYV010000188.1:0-7529 GCA_964523195.1 uncultured Pseudobdellovibrionaceae bacterium | reverse complement strand
TGTTTCTTGAGCTTCTAGAGAAACAAGTAAAGGACTTTATTGCATTTGTCGAAGGCCTGCATAAAGTTGGGCTTCACGCCAATGACAAAAAATAAATCAAACTTGAGAACCTTAACCTGTGACCACTGTGGAGCTTCTTTTGACTGCGGAGCTTCAGCCGGCAGATGTTGGTGCATGGAGTTGCCGACTCTACCAGAACCGGAATTGGTTCCAAAGTCCGTCATTGACTTGGATAAATATTCTGATTGTCTTTGCCCGAAATGTTTAGACCTGATTCATAAAAATAAAATTCAAAAATCAAAGTGAACGGCCCATCACTTTGTGAGGACCGATCTTAGCGATATCGAATTCATCCGATAAATATTCAAATCCCAGATTCAAATAAAACTGGTAGGCGACTCTTCGAGCATTACACCATAGGTATTTAACTCCATTATCCTGCAACTCCAAAACACCAACTCTGAGTAACTGCTTTCCAAGCCCTTGACCTTGGAAGTTAGGTTCAATACCCATCTGCCGCAATCGATAACTGTTAGTAATTTCATTGAACTCGCAATCTTGACTCACAAAACTGGCACAACCAATAATATCTTCACCATTGAGTACAGCGAAGTGTAGGGAATTTGGATCTTCTTCACCTTCAATAAAACACTCTTCCACAGTTTTATGGGGTAACAAAACTCTTTGTCTTATGGGTTTTAAAAGCTTAGGATTTACTTTCTGAATTTCAAAAGATGACATTTAATACTCACACCAAGGTCGATTATACTTAGACGACCTCAGTGTATCACCATTGATTTCTTTTTCCCAACTAAAATGAGCCTGATCATTGATCTGTGGATTTTCAATTTGCACCTTACTCCAGATCAGCTCGCTCTCGACTTTATAACTAGGACTCAGGTTTTCGTCGTAATAAAGATAGGTCACCCACCTATCTAGTGTGTGAGCTATATTTTCTACCTTGTCTTTATACTTGGGCCTGACACATTCTATTTGTATCTCTAGCACATCAACGACTCCATCTCTATTTTCTGGATCGCTAAAGGATGTCTGATTCAATTCAAAGAAAAATACGTCGGTGTGAGATTTGATCCAATCTTGCACCAACTCACTTCTTTGCTTATTGATTTCTAACATCTGTGATTTTTTTAAGGAATAAATCAGATCAACTTCTCGATCCGTACTATAAAGCTCTTGGCACTCTCGAGGTATTTTGTAGTTGTTGTTTACTAGGTGGTAAAAACAATAGGCTAGTGTACCTCTCGCAAAATCTAATCGACGAGCTTCACTTAGCTTATAGTATTCACTGGACTCAGAAATGATCATTTGCTGTGAATGTAGGCCAACGAGTTCACCTCCAGCGGAGAAGAGAGGACTACCACTATCTCCAGGACTAAAACGACAATCTTTAACTCCATAGGTCGCCTTGTGACTAGCGTTAGCATAGGGATTAACAACCGAGTTATGAATCACCTTACAGGTCGTCTTTTCATAAACAAATTGAGATTCATTTCCACTTTTGGTTTTTGAAATATAGGAGTGAACTTCAGTTCCTTGAGAAAGTGATTTGAGTTCAAATTTGATGTTTGGAATTTGATCTTCATTTTCAATTTCCAGTGCGACAAAGTCTGGACGATTGAACTTTGCATCTGCATTTTGAGGAGACAAGTCTAATACAGACTTACAATTAAGAGTCTTATCAGAGTTAGGTCTGTAGATTTTCCCATTTTCACAACTAGATCCTATTTTTCTTACTGACTTTGGCAAACAATGGAGATTAGTTACAAAGAGATTTGAGTTAATGAACACACCATTACAAAGAGCTAACGAATTTCCACTATTGTAGACCATTAAGCCGAGGGAGTTAGGACAATCCTGACATTCAAGTTTAATTGCCTTTGCAAAATCAGACGCCTCTTGAGGGTTGGTAAAGTTCAAAGTTTTTGAACTGGGTTGGACATCCAAGAAACCTTTATTCGAATTCTTCGATGTGTTTTGCGGTTGTCCCGAACACCCTAAAAGCACTAAAAATAAGAGGCAGGAATAGCCCACCAACAAACCTGATTTTTTCACCGCAAGCAATCTACCACCTTAGAAATAGAATCACTATAGGGGCAGAAAAAGGTTACAAGCGCTGACAAATATCGTCAGTATCTACATCTCAGACACCTGAGATGTCTCTAGAATCCACAAGAAATCCAAGAACTTGGTCAAAAATTTGAAGTGGTAACAGATGGGTTAAGGGCTAGTTCCAAGATGGAATTAACCGGTGTTTGGGTGCTAGATTACGGAGGATTAAACCTTGATTAGAAATGGACTCAAATTCCAACCCAAAGATGGGTACTCGAAAACGATCTTTTCGAGATGGTGTCTTGTTGTGCTGTTGAGCCTAAGCTTTGGCCTCGTCGCCTGCTCCAAGTTTAAACCCATTGATTTCAATAACAACGATACCAGTCCAAGTGAGCAAGGCACCCCAGAGACTACTCCCCCTACAGTTGAGGCCGCCAAATCTATTTCAGACGGACTTGATTTAAGACCTGCGTTTTCTCAAGAACAACCTAATCTTAGAAAATTAGAAATACTGGAATTCGAATCCCCAAAAGGTAATGCCGATTTGGAAGCCAGAGAGATGAGTTTTTCCGTAACTGTGGTCTATAGTGACAAAAAAGACCGAGTTACGATAAAGGGTGAAATCGAACGACATCCTGAAAATGGCTTATGGATGGCTAAGATGTTTGATGTTGATAAGGCTGATAAAGGAGAGTCTGACTTATCAGGAATAGGCGTCTGCATCGACCAAGATACCTGTAAAACATTCTTTGTCGACATCTACTATATGGTCAAAGGCGAAGTAAAATTCAAACAGTTTGAAACACCTTCGGAACCTGCGGAAGAACCTGAGGATGTAGAGATCGTTGTTGAACATATCCCTTACGACGAAAATATGCCAAATGTTGAGAATATCGATCATGGCGATGAAGAACCTGAAATTCCAAGTGTTGGTGGAATAAGAAACGGGATCACTCCAAGTACAGATATCCTTCTAGGGATACGCAATTATGATGTCGAAGCACGAGAAGACGCATCCGGTGATGCCAGAACTGAAGGTCAAGCTGATATTCCACCTCCTCCAGGCGAAGGCGATCGAGATGAACAGCCTGGAGCCGATCAAGCTCGCACAGCAGTACAGCCTGAAATTGAAATTGTAGACACTGATGCTATTCCAATGGAAACAGATATTGATAGGGGAGAACCCCAGGAAACTCGCGAACTTCCCCCTGCGGTAGATAATGATGAAATTGAAGAGCGAGATCCGCGCCTTCAAGCAACTGAAGAAGATACTCCTATTGACCGCGATTCAAATATCGGAGAATTAGTTGAAGATCTTGAAGCCACTCGACTTGCACAAATTGAGGCTGAACGTGCGCGATTAGCCCAAATTGAAGCTGAACAGGCAAGGTTAGCTGCACTAGAGGCAGAAAATGCTCAACCTACCGAGACAGAATCTGATGCGGAACGTGAAGCACGATTAGCCGCCGAAGAAGCTGCGAGACAAACTGAAAATGAACCTGAAATTGAAGACTCAACAGAGGCAAAACCACTTGCTGAAGTAGACACTGAGGAGGAAACATCTTGTGGATTACTGGACTTCGGTTGCTGGTTCGGTAGTGGCTCTGAAGATGAAACACCTGAAGACGTTGTCGATGGCACTCCTGCAGAAACAACCGAAGAGATTGTTACAACAGAAGACGACCTTGAGAGAACTGGAGGCGAAGAAGTTGTAACGGACGGGACTGGATCAGAAACTCTAACAGTTGATACAACTCCACCAGTAATTGAACAGCCGGCAGAACTAGTAGCACCAGAAATAGATACCGAGACCAATTCCGGTGTTGTTGCTCGAACTGAAACTGACCCGGTAATTACACGAACAGAGCCGCCTAAACTTCAACAACCAGCTGAAGCAGAGACTGTTCCTGAGATTGATACTACACCAATACCGCAAACGACTCCAAAGCCTCGTCCAGAAGGCCTTCGAGAAACTGAGACTGCAGACACTGGACCGGTCATAGAAACAGAGCAGGGCAATCCTGATCGGGGAATTATTGCTGAAACAGAACCAGTAGTGACAGACCCTGTTCAGATCGCTCAAGAAGTTGTTCAAGGGTCTCTTGATTTCTTAAAACCAATCATTAATGTGGATGAATATCTGAATGAAGTCGATCCCACAAAGGATTCTCCTTATGATGTGGATCTCCGAGGCTTTGGCTGGGCTCAAGGAAAGCATGCTGGTGGAAGTCTCCATCAAGGCCTAGCATTACCTTTTGAAGGTGAAGGCTATTCAATATCAGAGTTTAAAAGAGACCGCCACCGCAACTACGGAACGGGTATGATGGTTAATATGATTATCGCAACAGCGAGTATTATCCTCGAACGTTACCAAGATAACCACCTTCATGTCTCTGATATCTCCGCACAAAGTGGTGGAAAAATTGGATCGCACTCGAGCCACCAAAACGGTTTGGATGCTGATATCTCTTACCTAGGAATGGGCAATTTTGAGAGTACACTTACCGCCTGTAAAGGTAGAGATGGAAGGCGTCTAGACAGCTGTTCAAGTCGTCAAATCAGATCCGAGGGAAAAAGATGTCAGGCACGAGATGGCACTTGGTACTACTGTCGATATTCGATAAAAGATGGTACTGCCACCAATAAATTTAAAGAACAAATCCCAAAGAACTTTGACTACTTTCGACTTCTTACAGCAAGTGGAATGGTCAAATGGATTGGAATGAATAAAGGTGTTAAGAGAGCTTTTTGCCAGTGGGCAAAAGATGAAGGAACACTAGAAGATCCAGAAACTGTAGCTGTCCTGAGTCGAATGACTGAATGGACAGGACATCATTCACATTTCCATTTGAGATTGTTTTGTCCACCTAGAAATGCAGGAGCACATCCTTTGTGCGTCACTATAAACCCACGCTCGGTAATCCCTATGGATCAACACGGATGTGGACATTTACTGTAACAATAATTTTCTATTGAAGTTCACGACTTTGATATTCAACTTCAAAAAAGGACGTGAGCCATCCCTCTGAAATAGACGCATCAACAGTTCTTATCTTATCAAGAACCGTTAAGAAATCATCATCTGGAGTCAGCTCTTTTAGAAGCTCCATATAAAGGCGATCGAGATCTCGAATTCCTCGTGCTCCATCCGCTTCAAAGACTTTTGTTCTTACTGAATACCAAATAGAGGCGTAGAAACTACCCATGGCATAGACCTGTCCTGGACGACCATCGTCAGCACAAGCCCCGTAGGCTTGTTTTACATTAAGCACGCGATTGCGATCTGGATTTCGATTAATATCACAAAACTCAATACCGTAAACACTGTTAGACAAAGCTTCACCTATGGCAGGGAAACTTGGAAAGACAACTGAAACCAGGTAATCTGATAAACCAGACGTAACAGCTTTCGAACAACCAAATCTAGAGGCACAACAGTCTTTCTTATAAACTTCAAATCCTGTAATACCGCAATCTAAATGTTTATCATCTACGGATAGATCATAAACAGCACCATTGGTTGCGTGGTAAATATTTGCCTCTCCCATCAGATGCATAAGAACACTCGCATCAAAAGAAACGCTCAGGCCAGAGGTTTGTTCTGTTTCTCCGAGATAGATCGTATTAGTCTCACTAGAGAAACCTGTAATTGAAGAGTCGGGCACAATACGAACATTTTTATTGTCAAGGTAAGTGTAACCAGCTGTTTTTCTAAAATGATTTATAAGAGTACTTCCCCAGTAATAGCTCATGGCCTCAGAAATTGCCACTTGATTGTCTTTTGAGTAAGCAACCTGATAGTTTTCGACCTCTTGAGCTCCAATACGCTGTTCAGAAAGAACTTCGATAGTACCATTAGTAAAGTAACTAGAGGATAAAGAGCGGGGGAGAGTAACTCCATAGTGTTGCCACTTCGGAAGTTCTGTTTCCCATCTTTCATTGACCGCTAAAACATCACCCTTGTGAACAACTGGACTCTTATAAAAAATGCAAGCGTCATATTCACTGCTATCTAAACAGTTAGCATCAATTTTATCATTGGCCTTAAAAAGACTCTGCATATCTTCATTCACTGCGAATTGATTTCCACAGTTTTGAAAGAATAAACTCGAACTAATAAGCATCACAGCCAATAGAATTTGGCGACTAGACAATTTCATTACTCGCCTCCTTCATTCAAGTTAACCGGAAGGTTTTGTTGTGCCGGTGGCCCGTTTTCATATAAAGGTGTCAGAGTATTCATATAAATCTCAGTTATTCCACTTGGTCTATCAATATAGACTTCATCACCAGAAGATGTTTGATTTCCACCTCTATCTAAAGCAGTGATCTCAAGAGTCACTTTTCTTGTCTCTATGGTCTCAACTTTATTGGAAATTACCAATAAGTATTCGCCTCGATCTCTCCAGCTCACTCGACTCATATCTAGATCTGCAGAAGTTGCACCCACAAGTTCATACCTGACATTCTTATGGATTTTATACCATTGATAAGTTGGAACAGGGTTACCCTGAGCCATGGTATTAAAATTCACTTCGTCATTTACATTAACTGTTTTAGAGTCTGGTTCTGCCATAATTTCTGGAGCAAACAATACATCTACCACACTGGCATTACTTGTGGCCTGACTAACAGGATTAGCAATCTGCACCGTATAGCTTCCACCTTGATCTCTTAAAATACCAGGGACCGTCAGTGTCGCATTGGTTTCACCGTCCATTGCAGTACCATCTTTAAACCACTGATAGGTTAATCCTGTACCTGCAGCCACAAAGCTAATATTCAGATCATCGTTTTCTATAACTTCGATCGTCGGAGTCGGTTGAGTCGTTACTGCAGCAGACACATAAACTTCAACCACGGAATCAGCACTAACAACTCTAGAGGCAGCAATTCTTCTATTTTGAACTTCTACTCTGTATGTACCAGCTCGAGCTAAATTCGCAGGCCCCATATCATAAGTCGCATTATTAGCTCCACCGATTGCTACATTATCTCTGAACCATTGGTAACTAAGATCATCACCCATGGCAGTCACAGATAGCGTCAAGTTATCCCCAACAGCTCTTTGAACGAGCATCATAGGTTGTGTGGTGATTGTAGCAGGAGCTTGGACAACAAGCTCAAGTACATTATCTTGCTCCACCTCACCAACATCATTAATGACTTTAACTTTATAAGTACCAGAGTCTGCAGCAGTCACGTTTTTCGAAAAGGTCGCGGTATCTTGACCGGCAATGAGTCGATCTTCTAAATACCATTCATAGGTAAGGGTAGGATCACCAGTTGCTGTCACCGTAATCGTCACTGGAGCATTCACATTGACATAATAAACACCACTAACAGGATTCATTAAGTTATGTGTCACATTAGTTATGGCAGGTGGATCTTCAACAGTTATAGTTCCAAAGATATGACTAGCACTTCCTCCACCATTACTAACAGTCACAGAATAAGTT
>CAZFYV010000187.1:0-7588 GCA_964523195.1 uncultured Pseudobdellovibrionaceae bacterium | reverse complement strand
GGAGAGCCGTCAGCAAGCCATTGAGAGAATGACAGAGCAAGCGAAGAGTATGGGAGCTAATGCGATCGTAAACATCCGATTTTCAACTTCTACAATCGCTGCAGGTGCTGCTGAAATTCTTTGTTATGGTACTGCAGTAAAGGTTGATTAGTGGAAATTTTAATTATACTCGTGCTTCTTGTACTCGGTTATTTTTTTGGACGAGCACGTGAAGCAAATCACTATAAAGACATTCTAAAGCGAGAAGATAATCTCCGGCATATCCCTGCGATTTCTGGGGAGTGGAAGCATCTCATTACCGATGATAAAGATTCCTATATTTGCGGAGGCGGCGTCGTTATTGGTGCAGATTACTTTAAAACTTTCATCTCTAATCTAAGAGGATTTTTTGGTGGCAACCTAAAATCGTTTGAAACTCTTATTGATCGAGGAAAACGTGAGGCTGTCTTACGAATGAAGGAAAGTGCCCACCAGTGGGGTGCGGACCAAATAGTGAATGTTCGAATCGAAACCGCCACCATTGGAAACCAACAAGGCGACCGAGGATTACCCTGTATTGAGATTTATGCTTATGGAACAGCCATAAGAGAAAAGAAGTAATGAATTCCATACAGAGGTAAAACTTGGCAAAATACGTCCCAAAGAAACCAATAGATCCAATTCCTAAACAGGGCCACCTGCTTAGAGATTTAGTAACACTTAGCCTAGGTTTTTTTGGCATTATCGTCATAGCCTATTTTGTAATTGGGTATACTGCAGAAAAACTTGCCACTCAAATCTCCTACTCTGACGAAATAGGATTTGTACGCAGCTTCTCGAAAAACTTACCAGACCTAAAAGTCTACGACCACTCAAAGATTCCAAAGTTAGAAAGCCTGGCAACTGAGCTTTACGAACCCTATAATAGTGAAAAAATCTCCATCGATGTAGGTGTGTTTGACTCTACCTCTGAAAATGCATTTATGATTGCTGGTGGCTTCCTTCGCGTCACCAATAAACTGCTCGACAGTGTTACTTCAGAAAATGAGCTGGCTTTTATTATTTGTCATGAGTTAGGTCATTTTCACCATAGGCACCCACTAAAGAGACTCGGGCGTGGTCTTTCAGTAATTTTCGCATTAAGTTACCTCGGATTTAATGGAACTGACATCGACTTAGCTGGAAAAGGAATTCAATTTGGTGAGTTAGCTAATAGCAGAGATCAAGAAACGGAAGCTGATGAATTTGCATTAGAATGTTTGAATAAAAAGTATGGCCACGTAAATGGTTCTACTTCGTTTTTTGAACGTTTACAGAAGCTAGAGTCTAATTCAAATCCCTCGCAGATGAACCCAAAGAGATATATTCTAACTCACCCAATTACTTATGACAGAATTGAGAAACTCAAAGAATGGACTAAAACAAACAGTTATAAGGCTGATGGTCCATTAATAAATCTTTAGGAAGAACTATGAAAATCAAAACCCCCACTGTAGTAAAAGCCCATGGAAATATTCCAAAAGTAATTAAAGAGTTTGTAGGCGCAGTAAACACTAATCAATCCGACATAAGCATAGCAAAAATGGAAAGTCCAAAAGGCTGGACTGAACCAGGACAAACTCCAGAGTTCGATGAATATACTTTTGTGATCAGAGGGCAAGTCAACGTCGAAACGAAAACAGATAAGTTCACTGTGAACGAGGGAGAAACTTTTTTTGCGAAAAAGGGTGAATGGGTAAGATACTCGACGCCCGATTCAGAAACTGAATATTTGGCAGTTTGTACTCCCGCTTTCACCCCAGATACCGTAAACAGAGATGAGAACTAAAAAATATTTCTTTTGAGAAAAGTTCCAATTCTCTTTTGTAGTCTTTCGATTTTCTGCTGAATTCGTAGAGTTTCCCGCATTTCGTTGGTTCCCGGCGAGGCCTCAATATGGTCTCTACAGCTTAGGTGATCACAGATATAAGTACCAACACTATGTTTATCATTAAGCTCAACAGTATAAAGTGAAACATCTTGAGTGGATCCCACTCGATGACACCAATCACACATAGACGAAGAATGGTTACTCGCGGTCCCCGAATTTGCTCTCTTGAAAACAGCTCCATAGAGCACGTCAGAATCCAAGTCCTTAAAAACTAAAAAACTCTTATACCCACTTTGATCTGACCAAATTAACTGGTCTTTTACTCCTAGTGGAAATTTCATATCAACAGGAATTGAAATAGAATCCTGATCTTTGTCTTTAAACAAGCTAAGTAATTCATTTTTATCTTTAATTTTTCTCATGCCTCAATTTTATCAAAGATTGCGCACAAATTCACAAAATTGATCACAATTAACCCAAATTGGACTCCAGAACGGATAACTCGACTATAAATAGCAGCAGATCCAGATTTGTAGCTGACTGTACCAATCAAATATTTATATAATCTAGACCCCAGGGAGAGATACCATGTCCGATCTAGTCGTATTTACCAAGGAAGCTCAAAGAAGAGATATTGGTGATTTTGAGGTCAATCGCGTACTGCCTTCAATTAAAAGAAAAATGGTTGGCCCCTTCATTTTTGTCGATCATATGGGTCCAGTAAAATTCAATGATAGCCAAGGCATCGATGTAAGACCACATCCGCATATTGGGCTAGCAACTATAACTTTTTTGTTTGAAGGTCAGTTCCTCCATGAAGACTCTTTAGCATCAAAACAAGAAATTAATCCAGGCGATGTAAACTGGATGGTCGCGGGAAAAGGAATCGTTCACTCAGAACGGACTCCTCAACATATGCGAAAGAATGACAATGGCCTACACGGAATTCAAACCTGGGTTTGTTTACCAAAAGAACATGAGCAAACTCAGCCTATGTTCCAACACTTCAAAAAAGATGCTATTCCTAACTTTACACTTAATGGAGTAGTCTTCGATCTCATTGCTGGCGAGGCCTTTGGTCATCAGTCTCCAGTGAAGACTTTTAGCCCCATGTTCTATCTCAATTGTAAAATGGATCAGGGCTCCGATATTGAGTTAACTTCTGATATGGGTCAGAGGGCTATTTATGTTGTTGATGGTGTTATAGATGTAGACAACCAAAGCTTCGAAAAAGAAACTATGGTTGTTTTCAAAGATGATGAAGACATTTCTTTAAGTTCCGCAGAAGGAGCGCATCTCATGCTTTTTGGCGGACAGAAGCTCACCGAAGATCGAATTATTTGGTGGAATTTTGTTGCAACTTCTCAAGAACTTATAGAAGAAGCTAAAATCAAATGGAAAAATCAAGAATTTGGTAAAATCGAAGGAGATGATGAGTTTATTCCTCTACCAGAGAAATAGATTCAATATGAATGAAGTCAATTCGAACTGCTCAAACACTGAAAATTGATATATCAAAGGGATTTCTTGAAGGTTTTGTTCAAGCCAGTTATCAGGCACTAGCCCAACTCATTCTGCTAGAGGTTTACCTAAAGCCACAAAATTTAAGCGGAGAAACTGAGCAAGCTTTAGTTTTTTCAAGTTCTTTTTTAGGGATGTTCTTTTCTATTTTTTATGGTCCAATCGTACAGAGATTCAATCTCAAAAAATCAACACTCGTAAATATCCCCACTTTCTTAGCCAGTATTTGTCTATTTTTAACAGTTCTCGTGGACAACACTTATTACTTTGTTGCTTTTATAAGCCTTGCTCACTTTTTATTCCCCTTACGTATACCGTTCATGACCGAAATCTACAGAGACAATTATCCAGACTCTAAACGAGGGACCTACCATAGCTGGGCATTGATCGCTTCACAAGTTGGCTCCGTGCTCGTTATCTACATAGGTGGATATATCCTGAAATCTAATCCTGAGTATTGGAAATCTGTTATCGTAACCATGGGAGTCGCCGGCTTACTTACGTGTCAACTCGTTAGAAGAATTCCTACAACCAAAGTTAAGGCAACTGAAAGTAAAATTCGCCTATTTAAAGGCCTGTCTCACCTGAAAACCGATCGACTTTTTTCGTATCTACTATTTATCTGGTTTATTTTTGGTTTCGCGAATCTTTGGATATTCCCTATAAGGGTGACCTATCTCTCTACTGAATTGAGTCTTGATCCCTTTACTGTTTCTATCTACTCAGCGGTTCTTCCAGAGATCACTCGATTGGTATTTCTTCCCTTTTGGGCCTATCTCTTTGATCGAATAAATTTTTTCCTACTTCGAATGATTCTAAACATCTTTTTACTTCTTGGGATTTGGTTCTTCTTTAACTCTGATTCACTCCTGGGAATCGGGCTTGGTGCATTCTTACACGGAATAGGGTTCTCTGGCGGAAGGCTCGCTTGGACATTGTGGGTAACCAAGATCGCCAAAAAAGAACTAACCAGTGACTATATGGCAGTGCATGTTGGCTCCACAGGCTTGAGAGGAGTCGTCGGCCCTTTTATAGGTTTCTATGTATTAAGCACTCTGCCTCAAAATGGTGACCAGTATCAATACATCTCATACATCTCCTGCCTCATGGTTCTAGTAAGCATACTCATGTTGTTTCCCATTCTGAAACATGGGCGACAGAACAAATAACAGGTTATCCTAACATGTCTGATATGTGCTGTTCATCACAGCTAAAATCCCGATAAGAATTTGTGAAATACATACTACTTATTGCAACATTCGTATCTCTTGGATTAGGTTACTATCTCTCGATTGACGAAAAAGTCGTAGACTCACCAACTCTAGAGAACACACGCCAATCCGTTAAGTCCAAGTCAGAGTCAAATTCGGAAAACTTATCAGATACTAGCCGAAACACTCTAAAATCTGAGAGAACCGATAATGAAGTCAGTCCTACAGAAACTGAAAACAACACTCCAGATTTAGATGAATTATTGAATCAATACAAAGAGCTACAGGCCCTGCTTGAAAGCTCATCCGCGTGCGAAAAATACCCTTTGGAAAAAATACTATGCCTACAGTCAGTCTATGAAAACTTAAAAAGTCTTTTTGAAGATGAGAACTCTGAATTGAGTCGCTCGGGACAACTGGGATTATCAGCCCTCAACGAAGTACAGGTTCAGGTATGTACAAAAGGTGCCATTGCTTATTCGCAGATTTGCCATGATCTAGTTCTCGACCTGAAAGAGTCGTCTATTGGAAAATCCAAATTAGCATTGAGAGGCGCATGTGATACTTCAAACAGAGGATGTAGTGCGCTTGCTTCAATTCTGAAAAAAGATGGAAAATCATCGGATCAAGAACTTGGTGTGCTTTATCAAAAAGGGTGTTCGGTCGGTGAGTTTTTTAGCTGTCACGATGGTGCTAAGATCTATAAGCAACTAGGTGACCTTTCTAGCTCATTTGCTCTGTTTAAAAAGAGTTGTTTCTTAGGTAACTCGATAGGCTGCCTAGAGGCACTAGAGTTTGATGAAGAGCTGGATAAAACAACAAAGTCTTTTGCACTCAATAATCTAGAGACCCATTGTAAAGATCAAAAACACGTTCACTCCTGTCGAAAACTCTCAAAGATTTTTCTAAAAGAAAAATCCTACGAAAACTATTATCGAGTTTTAAAGAATCAATGTGAATTTGGAGACTCTGACGCCTGTGTAAGTTATTTAAATTTTTTAATCGAGGATAGTCCCGACGAAGTTGTTAAATTCAAAAACAAGATTTGCACTTGGTACAGAAACTTCGAAAACAATATTGATGAAAAAACTACCTCAAGCTTAAAAAATTTCACGTGCAGCCAGGCACAACGGTGTATTGCAAATGACGATCTGTCTGAGTTTCCGTCAATATGTTACGGGGATAACGGTTAGTCTCGAATAAAGTGACAAGTATACCCGCCCGGATTTTTTTGCAGATAGTCTTGATGGTACTCTTCAGCTGAATAGAACTCCGAAACTTTTTCAATTGCTGTAACAATCTTTTTATTCCAACGTCCTGAGTCCGTAGCTCTTTGAATTGCAGCCTCAGAGTCTGCAACCTGATCTTCAGAGGCAAATATTGCAGATCTGTACTGAGACCCTATGTCGTTGCCCTGCCGATTAAGAGTGGTCGGGTCATGGATCTTAAAAAAGAAATCCAAAATGCTTTCAAGAGATGATTTTTCATCATCATAATCAACCTTGATCGCTTCTGCATGCCCAGTAGTTCCCGTACATATTTCTTTATAGGTGGGATCTTTCGTCGTTCCGCCAGTGTATCCAACTTCCGTTTTAACAACTCCATCTAAAGCACGAAACAATTCTTCCACACCCCAAAAACACCCACCAGCCAAAACAATCGATCTTACAGCCATCTCACTCACCCTCTCCAAAAAGCTGAATATATTCTGCGTATCCCTCTTTTTCCAATTCGCTTTTTGGAACGAACCTCAAAGCGGCAGAGTTAATACAATATCTCAAGCCCGTTGGATTAGGCCCATCGGGAAATACATGACCCAAATGAGAGTCGCCATTTTTGGAACGAACTTCTGTTCTCTTCATGAAGAGTTTTCGATCAACTTTTTCAACTACAAATTCTTTTTCAATGACATCATAGAAGCTGGGCCAGCCAGTTCCCGAATCATATTTTGTGGTCGAAGAAAAAAGTGGTTCTCCGCTCACAATATCCACGTAAATTCCTTCTTCTTTATTGTCCCAAAACTCATTTTTGAAGGGAGGCTCAGTACCATCCTTTTGAGTCACTTTATATTGCATTGAATTCAGTTCTTTTAGTTTGTTCTCGTCTCTCTTATAATCCGCCATAAGTACCTCTATCTTGCAGATAACTAGCACAGTTTATCACAAAATTAAAATACGAGGTTAATATCCTAATTAACCTAGAGATCAGAAGTTATTTTATAAGTTCTTCAATGACTTTATTTGCAAAGTTTTTACCTTCAAAGCGACTCAACTCTTGTAGGCCTGTCGGACTCGTTACATTGATTTCAGTTAGTCGATCACCCAATACATCTATTCCCACAAAGAATAGATCTTTATCTAGAAATACAGACTTCATGGCGCCACAGATTTCTTTATCAGTTTTGGTTAACTCCGCTCGATAAGCTTTTCCACCTTGATCTAGGTTATTCAACTGTCCCGGCTGATCCGCCTTTCGAAGAATCGCTCCAAGTGGCTCTCCATTGAGGAGAATTATTCTTTTATCGCCATCCTTAGCAGCCTCCACGAATTCTTGAATAACGTATTCCTTTCCTGAAAATAGAGATTCAAATTTATGAACCTCACTACTATCTATGATATGTATTCCCTTCCCTCCAAAACCATCCATTGGTTTCAACACAATTTTTTTGTGTGCTTTAGAGAAACTCACTAAATCCCTGAAGCCACTGGTAATCATCGTCTGAGGAATGTATTCAGAAAACCTTATCGCAAAAAGTTTCTCATTGAAGTCCCGGAGAGCTTGGGGAGAATTGACCACCCTACAAGTTTTAGGAGCAAAATCCAGAAGCTGAGTCATTGCCAAATAGGCCTCATCAAAAGGTGGGTCCTTTCTTATAACAACAAATTGAAGGTCCTGAAATGATACGATCCCTTGATTTTTAACCTGCTCAAATCCTGTATTTTCAGCTTCATATGGATAGGGGATTACCTCCTGCGCATGCACACTCAAGTCACTATTCAATAGAAAA
>CAZFYV010000186.1:4829-7593 GCA_964523195.1 uncultured Pseudobdellovibrionaceae bacterium | reverse complement strand
CATTCCTGGATCGCCAATCGGAGCAGTGCTACCGAGATTAGCCGAGTTCGGGTCTCCAGCAAAACCAGCACCTGGATCAGCCGGTGCAAAACCTGGATTCGCAGCGGGAGCAGCTGCCATGTTCACAGCTCCACCAGCACTTGGCCAGTACTTTAAATTCACTCCAGCAGGCATTACATCTTTTGATTCAACATCTAGATTTGTAGCCCAAACTTCTTTCCAAGCACCATCAAAACCTAAGAAATTAGTAGCAAGGGATCTAATATTGTCACCCTCTTTAGTTGTATAAGTTCTAGAAGGCACACCGGCATCTTCGTAGAAAGTCAAAACTGTTGTATTGTCCTGAGGACGATTTGGAGAGTTGTAGTACATCTTCTCTCCAGGCTTAAT
Source organism: uncultured Pseudobdellovibrionaceae bacterium (assembly GCA_964523195.1). GTDB lineage: Bacteria > Bdellovibrionota > Bdellovibrionia > Bdellovibrionales > JAGQZY01 > JAUHWN01. Next base: position 7,203 of record CAZFYV010000186.1, on the reverse strand, counting down.
TCCATCTGCAAGCCACGGATTGTCGGCAATGATATCTGCACTTCTATCTTGATTATAGATACGCATTGCTGCCGAAACAACGGTGTCACCTGGACGCCCAATATAAACCGAGTTGAGTAGTCGGCCGTTCTTTTGGTATGGCGTCGTATAAATCTTTTTAACAGAGACTAAACCGAGTTTTGCATTTACTTCAGCGTATGAATCAGATGCAATGTCTCCGTCAGACTCAATGAGTGGATCAGCTTCACCAATATCATCATTGTCGACTTCGCCGGTTTCAGACCCAGCTTCAGCAATGAATTCTTCGTCTGGAATATCTTCTACACCAGTATCGTCTCCAGTTCCTTCTCCATCTAGGGTTTGATCTGCAGCTGCATTCTCATCGAAATTCTCAAAACCTTCGTCACCGGCTCCTTCTTCGCCCTCGTCAGCTGCGACTTCACCATCACCTTCAAGCTCTTCATCAGAAAACTCATCGTCTTCGCCTTCGAAATCCTCGTCAGCAAATTCGTCGTCTTCTTCATCGCCCTCTTCGTCACCTTCTTCATCAGCAAACTCATCGTCTTCATCTGCAAACTCATCGTCTTCATCTGCAAACTCATCATCTTCATCTGCAAACTCATCATCTTCGTCGGCGAACTCATCGTCATCTTCGTCAGCGAATTCGTCGTCTTCGTCACCTTCTTCATCATCCTCGTCTGCGAACTCATCGTCGTCTTCATCGCCGAAGTCATCGTCTTCATCATCTGCGAATTCGTCGTCCTCTTCTTCGTCGCCGAAGTCATCTTCCTCATCTTCTTCTACATCATCTTCGAAGCCGTCACCGGCGAAGTCTTCATCATCCTCGTCGCCTGACTCTTCACCAAAGTCATCGCTAAAGTCGTCTGAGTTTTCCTCAGCGAAGTCGCCTTCGGTATCACCTGATGAGCAACCGGTCATTATAAAACCGAGACTCAACCCGAGTAGTAAAATCATAATTAGTTTTCGAAGTGACATAACACAATCTCCGTTTCCAACTTGCCTTCAATTTAAATTCGCGCTTTAATCTTTCGGCTTACATACATGCGCTAGATAAACTAATGGCATAGTCTTACCTCTATGATACCCATCGTTAAGTTCGTCTTATAGTCCTGAAAGCCGCTTCCAAGGCCAATTTTAAAAATCAATCCTTTCGATAGAGGACTAATGATCTAGTTCCCTATCAACGTCTGATCCGGGTTTGTTTCACCCTGAAACGAAGCCCTCGACTTCGGATTGAAAACAGAGTGTCATTGTGGTCGAGTTTTTTTAAAGAATGTGTGTCTAGGTCCAGGGTGTTTTCTACAATTTCTCAAGACTTATATCCATAAGTGAATACTTGTATTCCCATTAAAAAATCCAATTTGTTTACGACTAAATAGATGTTTATAACTAATCCTTTGACCTCAGAAGAAATGACACCTAATGAGCAGAGATTTTTCAGAAGACTTCAAATTAAAATTGCAAAGAAACCTAAGCTTATTACTTGTCTATAACTTCTTCACTTGGTTCATGATTCTCATTCCTGTGGTCGTGCCTTTTTTTAAATCAAAAGGCCTGACCATGACTGAAATCTATATTCTTCAAGCCCTGTTCTCAGGTGTTGTTCTCATTTTTGAGGTCCCCTCTGGCTACGTCGCCGATAGCTGGGGTCGAAAGAACACACTCATTGCAGCGTCTATTTTAAGTGGACTTGGTGGAATCATACTCCCCTTCGCAGATGGCTTTTGGAGTCTCGTGGCTTTCGAAATCCTTTTAGGCATAGGCTTGAGTCTTAAATCAGGAGCTGATACCGCCTTACTCTATGACACATTGGAAAACCTAGAGGGTGTCGATAGCCCACAAAGTGAACGGCTCGGTAAACTCATGTTCGTCAATAATATTTCAGAAACCATCGCGAGCGTTCTCGGTGGTGTTATTGCCATGTATAGCTACCAGTTACTAGCTTGGAGCTATGCGATTATTCTTTTTGTTCCTGGATTCATAGCTTTGTTCATGGTGGAACCAGTTCGTGAAAAGCTGAATTTCAAAGACACCAAACAAAACTTTTCTAGAGTTACCAAAAGACTCTTCAAAGAAGTACCTATAATTAGGCAAACATTCATCAATCTTATGGGCTGGAGTGCTTGTACCCTTGTACTGGTTTGGTCTTATCAACATATATGGCTTGAAAGAGGAGTTTCACTTACCTACCTTGGAATTCTTTGGGCCATCATGAATCTCTTTGTTGGTCTGACTTCAAGAAAAGCTCATGTCTATGAGAGGAAGTTTGGTACGACCAAGCTTCTTTGGTTTATGGTTGCCATTGGATTTGTAGGTTTTTTGGGGTTTGCCTGGATCCCTGGTCTTTTTGTAC
>CAZFYV010000186.1:0-4819 GCA_964523195.1 uncultured Pseudobdellovibrionaceae bacterium | reverse complement strand
TTCCGGATACTGCCCTTTGCCCTTTGTTTTTCAGTTCTTCGGGGTATTAACTCGGTAATATTAAAAGATGCGCTTAATAGTAGAATGGATGCAAGTTTTAGAGCCACGGCGAATAGCCTCGCTAGCCTTGGAATGCGATTGATCTTCATCATTGCAGGTCCACTATTTGGATGGGCTCTAGAAAAGCACGGTGAAAGTTATAGCTTTATGGGTATGGCTTTAATCTACCTGGTCTTCACTCTTCTGAGCTTTATTCCACTTATTAAATCAATAAAAGAGCAGCAAATGAAAGTGGCGACCTAAGTCGCCACGAGCTCTACAAAAATTTAAACTACAATGTTGTTTTAGGCTTCAAAATTATTTTCAAGCCCCTGCCAACATTTCCAGTAGTCTTTTTCTAGGCTCGAACTTTCCATGGCAAAAGGAGTCGGATTATAAATTTGATTGCTCTCAAACATAAAAGCCAATGTGTTGCCCTGATACTCAGGTTTTAGCTCGCTATCGGTACCCGCTCTAAAAGTTTTAGCATCGGGGCCATGGCCTGACATGCGGTTGTGAAGACTTGCCCCACCAGGCACAAAACCATCTGCTTTTGCATCGTAAATGCCCTCGATCAAACCCATATATTCATTCATATAATTTCGATGGTAATAAGGCGGTCTAAAAGTCTTTTCTGCCACCATCCATCTCGGAGGAAAAATAACAAAATCAACATTAGCAGTTCCTGGTTGACCGGAAGGAGAAGTTAATACCGTAAATATACTTGGGTCTGGGTGATCAAAGCTTACTGTATTTACCGTATTAAATCTTCGAAGGTCATATCTATAGGGAGCTAAATTTCCATGCCATGCCACCACATCACACGGATTGTGATCTAGTTCTGTTTTAAACATATGACCTGAATACTTATTATAAAGATTAAACTTTCCTTTTTCTTGAACAAAGCTCGCGATTGGATACTCAAAATCTCTTGGGTTTGCTAGCTCATTGGATCCAATGGGTCCGAGCCCCGGTAATTTTAAAGGCTGTCCAAAGTTTTCTAAGGCATATCCCTTTACTACATCTCCAAAAAGCGGATTAACTTGAAACTTCACTCCCCTAGGAACAACGGCGATCATTTGCGGCCCAAGCTCCAAAACTCCCATTTCGGTTCTAACTTCCATGCGTCCTTCATGGGGCATAAATAAGAACTCACCATCAGAAGAATAGAAATAGTCGTTACCCATTTCTTTGTGAATTTCGAAATGATAAATGGCACTACCGCTTTGCCCGACTTGGCCATTTCCTGCCATACAAAACAGGCCATCTATAAACGTCGCATCTTTATTACTATTAGCGAGAGGTTGCCAACGAAGTTGATTCGGTGTGGGTGGTAACTCTAGCCAGGGAGATCCATTAAAAGCCTGATGCTTTACACGCTCAAAAGGCGGGTGCCCAACTGTCGGCTGAGTTCGATAAAGCCAAGTTCTAAAATTCTCTTCTCTCGGAGCTGTGAATGCCGAGCCACTTAACTGCTCTGGATAGAGGTTGTACGGTGTTTTTTGAGGAGAGTTTTGCCCAATAGGAAGAGCTCCAGGCTTGGCTTCTGTTTCAAAAAAGCTACCAAATCCAGTTAAGTATTTGAGTTCTTCCATGGGGGACCTCCACATAAAATTGAGCTAATAAGTTATAACTACTTGGGAAAAGCAAAAATTCAACCGGGAAATGGCAATTTTGATGCTAAGCAGCCTTGAGCGGGATTAAATCAACACGAGAAGGGTAAAACCTGAGACAAAAAAGACGAGGGACCACCACAAATAGATGCTCGGTCGCTTTTTGTGAACCACATGCTCCAAGAATGTGGCAAACAGAGGCCCAGTTATCGCAATTGCAGAAACCGTCGCGAGCTCACCATACTTAATCGCTCCCAAGTACATTAATAAAGACAAGAAGGTTCCAGCAAGGCTTGCTAAAACCACCCAAAACTTGCCCTTGGGTTGAAGGCTCTTAAAGCCTTCAATAAAATTAAAAGGCTTTATCCACGCAAAAACTATAAAGCCAGCCACGGCACCCATGGTTCTAAAAAAATGTCCATGAACATTGGAATACTCTGGCGCTAGCTCGAAAGCATTTCTTGTGAGTAAAATGCCGCTTGCATCTAACAACACACCAATGACGGCATAACTAAGCCCTTTTAAATTCCAAGTTCGATCTTTTTGATAGCTCTCTAATGAAAACAAAAACAAACAAGCCACAAAAAACACAACAGATATCATTTTGTAACTAGCGATAGACTCATCAAATAACAGCCATGAGAGTGATCCAAGTATTAAAGGATGAAACCCAAAAAGCATAAGCGTTCGCCCCGGGCCCAATTGAACAAAGGCTCGGAGTAAAAACAGGTCACCTATATTAAGTCCGACAAAACCACTCAGAGCAAAATTCCCGATAGCTGCCCACTCTAAGGTCTTTGGAGGAAAAAAGACTATTAATATAGACAAAGCCGCAAAAGCAATGGAGGCCTTAGTGGCATTCATCCACATGGGAGAGCGCAGAGCTGAATACTTAGCATATACGAGACTCGCCGATGAAAAGGCTAAGTTCGCACCCAGTGCGAGAAAATAACTCCAAAAAACCATGGGCCCTTGTAACAGATGTTCTAGATTCTGGTTAGCCTAAACAGAGTCTTCATGAGTTATACCCATATTTTATCTATCTAAGAAAATGTGGAACTTATTTCGGTCACCCTGCCTAGCCTTTAATGTCACCAACCCTGTAAATATGACCTCAGCTCAAAATGAGCGCAGTTGGCATGGGTCCAGATTTCGCACAACAGCCCGGTGTACAAAATTTATTATAATTAACCAAACGAGCTTTAATGCTTTTAAAGTGGAGAAAATCTATGTCTTTTATGAAGAAGTTCACGAAGTACGTAATGGCACCTGCGGTAGTTGCCACGATGTCACTTCAAGTTGTTGTTCCTACGACTGCTCTAGCGAATGGGGATGCCGCTGCAGTTGCTGTTTTACCTCACGGTGCTAACAGCCAATTTTTATCAAACCTTGAAGCTGGCGCTTACGATTTCTCTAAAATCGATAAGACTCAAATTCAAAACTTATTAAATAGCCGTTATTTCCAACAAAATGAGAAAGATTTTAGACGCGCTAACCGACTATTCAACGAATTCGATGCTGAATTCCAACAATTCCTAAAGAATATTATTGATGGACAATTAGCTCCTTTTACACAAAAAGCTGTTACGGGCTCCCCTGTGACCCTTCAAGAGCTTGCTGCTCTTGGAACCGATGTTAAAGTAGCTAGACTATCTCTAGAGACTAAAATCACAGCACTTATCGCTATGTTAGATGGTCTTCCAGGACCAACCGTTGCTGCAGGTGGCGAAGAAATTCCAGCTCCTGTTCGATTTGACCTCTCACAAATGGCCAACGTTTTCAAAAACGCTATTGATGAAGGAATCAACTCTTTGACTCAAGGTCAGCAGATTCGTGTGATCTTAAGAGACCGTGAAGTTGAAGGTTGCGACCCTGCGGAGAAAATTGAAAGAACAGTATCTCTTTCTGATGCTATTCAATTGAATTTTGGAGACAACATTCCAAGTCTTATTTGTGATGCAGAATTAGCTCGTATGGAATCTCAAGCTAAGACGTATATGAAACCAACTGACGCTGACTACGACAACCTAGAAGAATTCGGTCAATTCGCGCATCAAGAATACATTCTTCCTTACCTTGATGAGTGTGGAGAAGAGCAAGGTTGGAGAAGAACTTCTGGATCTGAGACATCTTCTTGTGAAGATATGTATAGAGGTATTTACCAAGTATTTATGGTTCGTTCTTGGATCAGAAGTAAGTACGGAATCGCTATTGGTGCTTTTGGAGTTGAAGACTACAATGAGAGAGCTCTTTCTGTAGACCGTCTTTTCACAACTACAAATGCTGTAAGAGAAAAACTAACAGGAACAATCATGTTCGCTGGTGACGACGCTTCTGTGGGCGGTACTGGTGCAATGCAAGTTGCTGAAAAATCTTACAATCAATATCTCGACGTTGCTCGCGAAAGAGCTTCGAGCCTCGGTTTTGACGAAGATATCGTATCTAACATCAACACTCTTATAAGAATGTCACAGACATGGACTGAGGACTTAGCAAAAGTAAATATGCAAATTCTTGCACTATTAGCTCAGGATACAAAACAAGAATTAGATATCCTTCGCGACAACAAAGGTGCTAAGTCTAGAACTGCAGCATTCAACGCGCGCTTTTTCGGAGAATATCTTTCTGACGCTGAATACGGTGCTAACTATGATTTCGCATATGGTAAAGAAAATGACCCAACTGACAAAGGTTTCACTGGTTGGTTCTCAGCCGATGGCGGAACTGGTGGCTTAGGCACATTCGGAAACACTGCCGGAGGATTACAAGGTGAACTCCTTGCTATTGAGTCAACTTTAAATAGCTTAATGGACAGATTTGCTACAGCTAGAGACATTATGGTTCAAGTTGTTGCTGCAAGATCTGTTGGACAAAGAGCTGCTGTAAGAGATGAAGTTGACCAGCGTGGTGATGATCAACCACCAAGACGTCGTCGTAATTAATATTCAATAAATGAACTGAAACGCTTGTAAATTTATTGGAGAAAAATTAGATGACGCACTTTACTTTTATTCAACAATCTAAAAAAGCAAACACAATTTATGTGTTTGCTTTTTTATTGAGTCTACTCCTGATCTCTCCAGATCTTATGGCCCGAGGAAACGGTGTTTGTAACGGACGCCCTCTCCCTTCTTCAAAAGATCGCCAATGGAGTAATCATAGATTAG
>CAZFYV010000185.1:0-7603 GCA_964523195.1 uncultured Pseudobdellovibrionaceae bacterium | reverse complement strand
TTCTCCCAAAAGAAGATCAAAGGAATATGTCGAAAATCCAAGCGACGAGTTTAATAGCAGTTATGTTTGGTGGTCGAGCCGCAGAAGAATTGATTTTCGAAGACTATACTACTGGAGCAGGTAACGATATCGAGCGTGCTACTGAAGTGGCAAGGCGTATGGTTTGTGAGTGGGGAATGAGTGATGATCTTGGTCCTCGAGCCTATGAAAAACGCGAAGGACCAGTGTTTTTAGGGATGCAACAGCGCCAGGGTAGAGACTATTCCGAGTATAAAGCTGAGGAAATTGATAAAGAGGTCTCTAAAATTATTGCTCAGGGCTATGAAACAGCCATGAGAATTTTAAAAGAAAACGATAAAGCATTACATGTGATGGCAGACGCTCTTGTTGAGTTTGAAACCATTGAAGGTGATGAAGTGACAGCCATCGTAGATGGAACCAGTCTTGAAGAGCTTCGAAAGCGCCGAGAAGAAGAAGCGCAGAAGATGAAAGAAGAGCAGCAAGCTGGTCACGATGAGCTTAAGAAAAAGGAACAAGAGGAAGCAGAGGCAGAAGCAGCAAAAGAAAGTGATGACCCTGTTGGAAATACAGGGCCAGTAACGGCTTAAGGTTTTTGTTTCTGTTTCGCTTGATTAGCCCAACAGGATGTGGGGTCCCTTGGCGTTGCAGAATTTTTACGACAACATTGATTTTCTCGTCTCGAACTTCAGAGGCCAAGATATTATCGATATCATCTTGGTCTGGATCATTGTTTATCGTGTCCTCGTACTAATAAGAACCACTGGAACTTTGCAGATGTTGTCTGGCCTGGGAATCTTGGCCATAGTGTACCTCTCTTCCATTTGGTTTGAATTACTGACAATTAATTGGATTCTTGAGAAATTTTTTGGAAATTTATTTTTAATCGTAGTGGTACTCTTTCAGGGTGAGATTCGAAGAGCTCTCGCTCATATTGGGAGTAATCCTTTGATTACTGGTATGTCCGGTGTTCAAGATACTCAAATAGTAGAAGAGATTTCTAAGGCGGCGCAGATCCTTGCTCAGAGAGGTTTTGGAGCGCTTATCGTCTTGGAGAAAGAAATCTCTCTCGAGTATTTCATCGATGAGGGAACTGAAGTCGATGCCGAAATTTCCAGTGAATTAATGATTTCGATTTTTGATCCGTCGTCTCCACTCCACGATGGTGCTGTCGTCATAAAAGAAGGTCGAATTCAGCTTGCAGGTTGTTTTTTACCCCTGAGTAAGAACCCAATTTTGGATAAGAACCTAGGGACTCGCCACCGGGCAGCTCTTGGTCTCACTGAAGAAACCGACGCCGTAGTCATTGTGATCTCTGAAGAAAATAAGTCCCTGAGTTTTGTTCATCAGGGGAAACTCGAGCCGGATTTGGATCACTCACAGCTTCGGAAGCTTATATATTCAGCATTTGAAATGAAGTATAAAGGGGAGGTTGCGGCCACATGACCCCTATGAAAAGCAAACGAACCTGGATGAGATATATAACAGAAAATGGCAGCTACAAGCTTGTGGCTCTATTTGTGACACTCATCCTTTGGATCACTATAATGGGCCGCAGAAACTTCGATTATGAAGTCGATTTAGTTCTAGTGCCGCAAATTTCTAAAAATCAGGATATAATTAGCCAGTCAGCTCAATCAGTCTATATGAAGCTCAGGGGTACCAGAAGGCAGATAAAGCAGTTTAAGCGTGAATACCCCAAGGTAAAAATCGATTTACGGGGTGAGCCAGCTGGAAGTTTACTTGTGGCTTTGAATTCAGGTGTTATAGAATTGCCCGATGGACTAAAACTGATTAAGATTCGTCCTCGCAGGGTGGAATTCGAGATTTCAGAGATGAAAGACGCCCAGTAGACGTTTTTACGCTTAAAAAAGGTAGTAACACATGGCTAAATCTAATCCCAAACTGTTTGGAACCGATGGAATTCGTGGTCGAGCGAATCAATTCCCAATTACTCCAGATATTTTATTACGAGTGGGACAGGCCATGGGCTATCTTCTACGCAAGCAGCCTTCTCGGAATAAACATCCAAAGGTCGTTATTGGTAAGGATACTCGGCTGTCCGGTTATATGGTCGAACAAGCTTTGACCAGTGGTTTAAATTCCATGGGTGTACACGTGCAGTTGGTTGGACCATTGCCAACACCTGGGATTGGTTTCGTTACTCAAAATATGAGAGCCGATGCTGGTATCGTTATATCGGCAAGTCACAATGCCTATATGGATAATGGAGTTAAAATTTTTGGACATGAGGGTTTCAAGATCTCAGAAGATCTCGAAAAGGAGATCGAGCGACTAGTGGCCCAGGCAGACTTTAATAGTTTACTCGCTGATAGCAATGATATTGGTCGATCAAAGAGAATTGAAGATGCCCAAGGTAGATATATTGTTTATTTAAAAAGTACGTTCCCGCTAGAGTATACTTTAGAAGGGATGCGCATTGTTCTTGATTGTGCGAATGGAGCGGCTTACAAAGTTGCACCAGCGGTTTTTGAAGAGCTTGGGGCTGAGGTTATCGTTATTGGTAATGCGCCTAATGGATTCAATATCAACGATAAAGTTGGTGCTTTAAATCCAGCAAAGCTTTCTGAAGCTGTTCTACAGTATCGCGCGGATGTGGGAATTAGTTTGGATGGAGACGCTGATCGATCTGTTTTAGTTGATGAAAAAGGTCGCATTGTCAATGGAGATCATATTTTATGTCTTTGCGCTCTTCATATGAAAAACAAAGGAACTCTCCCGAAAGATACAGTCGTTGCAACTCAAATGAGTAATTTCGGTTTAGATAAAATTTTAGGCGATCACGGCATTAAAGTCGTTCGAACCAATGTGGGCGATAAATACGTTGTCGAAGAGATGCGTAAAAACGGCTACAGTCTTGGAGGAGAACAGAGCGGACACATTATCTTTCTAGACCACTCCACGACGGGAGACGGTTGTGTCGCTGCTCTAAGTGTATTAGCTGTGATGAAAGAAACTAAAAAGCCACTCAGTGAGCTAAACGATATGATGACCGATGTTCCTCAGGTCTTGATTAATGCCAAAGTAAAGCAGAGAAAAGAGCTTAAAGAGATTCAAGGTTACCCTGAGCTGATTGAAAAAATTAAGAAGAACTTGAATGGCGAAGGTCGAACTTTTGTACGTTTTTCTGGAACGGAAGACGTGATCCGAGTTCTTGTCGAAGGGCCGGATAAGCTAGCGATCGGAAAATACGCAGAAGAAATTGCTAGCTTCTTGCAGAAAGAATTATCTTAGATCCTAAAATAACAACGAGTGGGCATCATGAGAGTTGCAACTTGTAAGCAGTGCAAAGAGATAGACGCCATTTCCCAGGAAGAGTACTTACTTCCAGGTGATATTCTCATGGAGTCTGCGGGAAGCAATGCTGCTCGAGAAATTGATCAGAACTTTCTTCCTGAAATAACTCGTGGAACTCTTGGAATTGTTTGTGGCCCAGGCAACAATGGAGGGGATGGGCTCGTCGTCGCTCGCCATCTCCATTCAGGGGGCCATCGAGATCTAATTGTCTTTATTGTTAATAGTAAAAATAAAACATCAGAGCTCTTCGATATCCAGTTGGCAAGAGCTCAAAAGCAAGGCATCAGATGTGTCGATTTGGATTCCAATGATGAAGCTTTTTTTCAGTTAAAGACGTGCACTCTCTTAGTGGATGCTATTTTTGGTATAGGACTATCAAGGAATGTGGACGGCGAATTCGCTAAAGTTATTGAGTCTCTGAATGCGGCTAAATGCCCAAAGGTTGCTTTGGATATTCCAAGTGGTCTTGATGGAGGTCGAGGTTGAGCCCTCGGAGTCGCAGTAAAATCTGAGATGACGATTTCGTTTGGGCTAGCTAAACCAGGTTTTTTTATTTCAGAGGGACCGAGCTATGTTGGTCGGCTTAGAGTTGTACCCATTGGTTTTCCCTATGAGGTTTTAAGAAAGGTTGCTACCAGCCACTTCGCCTTTGGTGAAAAGCTAGCTCGAAGATACTTGCCTAAACGGAGTGATCAGTCGAATAAATCGACCTATGGTCATTTAATGTTGTTTGCAGGGCAAGAGGGGATGTGGGGAGCAAGTGTTCTTTCAGCGACTTCTGCATTTCGAATTGGAGCTGGTTACGTTACTCTATGTTCCTCCAAAGATCCTTCAAGTGTAGTGAATATCCAACCGGAGATTATGACAAAAACCTGGGGCGATGAGGAGTTGTTTTCAAAGAAAGTGACGGCCTTTGCTTTGGGGCCTGGCTTGGGAGTCAATGAAATCACTCGCGATATGATTCTAAAGTTAAAAGAAATAAATGCGGAGAAAGTGGTCATAGATGCCGATGGCATTAATACTTGTGTAAAGTACAATTTATTTCCATTACCTGAAAGCTGGGTGATCACACCCCACGCTGGAGAGCTATCTCGAATTTTGCAAGTAGAAGCCAATATTATTGAAAGCGATCGAATTGGGTATGCTCTACAGGCCACTAAAAAAACTGGATGTCATGTACTGCTAAAGGGTTTTAGAACTGTCTTTGCCCATGATGATCGTTGTATGATTGTTGTCTCTGGCAATTCTGCGTTGGCAAAAGCTGGATCAGGTGACGTCTTAACAGGAATGATTGGTGGTATGCTTGCTCAAGGTCTTCCTACTATTCAAGGTACTGCCACAGCAGCCTATATTCATGGTCGTCTTGCGGATGAATGGATTCGCCAAGGGAATAGTAAGAGTTCACTTCTTCCGAGTGATCTGAGTCAGCAATTGCCCTCAATAATGGGCCGAATTGAAGGTGGAGTATTGTAGCGATGGGCAAGGAAACTCTAGTTGAGTCCCATTTGATCACAAGTGTTGCCGATCTCCAAAGTTGGGTTGATGATTTAAAACATGAAATTCAACATCAACAAATAATTCTTCTAGAAGGAGCGATGGGTGTTGGGAAAACTCAATTCACCCGGTGTTTGGTTTCGAGTTTAGGAAGTGAAGAAGCTGCTTCTCCCAGTTATGCGATATTGAACCATTACGAAACCCACTGGGGCGATATCGAGCACCTTGATTTGTATAGGTTGGAAGACGAGGAAGATTTGGAGTCTACGGGCTTTTGGGATCTGTTTGCGAACCCGACTAGTTTGATTATCGTTGAATGGGCCGATCGACTTGATCAATCAATGCTCCCACCGAACTGGATAAAATGGAAGGTTAGGTTGTCATTTAAAGAAAACTTTAGATTAATCGAACGATTTGAATACGAATAAGACATTAAAAAAGGCACCATTGCAGGTGCCTTTTTATAGATCTAGACAACAAAGATTCAGTTGAGACTAGTACAAAAATGCGCCTTCACATCTGCTAGCGGTTTCCAAAAACTGCCAACCATCTTTATGTAGATTGTATTTCTTTAAAAAGTTTCTTAAGGAAATCTGGCCTCCAGAATTCGTCGGAAAGAAAACGAGTTCTTCTTCTGGAACAAATTGAATGTAGTTACCAGGAACGATAGTTTTGGAACTAAAGTGTCCTACAAAATTAGCTTCGTTTCTATTTGAGTTGTTGAAACGGAATCTATGCGGAACTTCGACGCGTGCTCTTTTGTTCCATACTCCTCGGCCTTTTCTGCGAGCTTCATTGGCGGCTCTCCAGTAGGACTTATGCTTGTCGATATGGGGAGCAAAGAATATCGGGTAAGCTAAACCAAGCCTTACCATTTCTCTATTTATATTTTTTCGACCTTTATAAATAGTCGCAAGACTTCGTCTCCAAGGCCCTTGCGTTACGGGTCCAAACTCGACTCTAACTTTAGTGTCTACAGGAATTAAATCTTCTTTTAAGACTTTACTCGCTTTATCAGCAAGGGGGCCTTGAGTAAGGCCATTGAAGCTCTTTTCAGGAGTATCCATATTAAGCATACGGATTCGCATACGTTTTCCTTTAAAAGGCCCAGATGTTAGTTTTACGTCAACGGTGTCTCCATCAGAGTGATGAACCACAACACCTTGGTAGCTATCAAATGGTTCAGCTTCAATTTCATCCCACTTCTTAGCTTGAGACTGAAAGCAAAATGCAGATGATAAAACAAATAGAATTAAAACTTCTAAAAACTTATTCATGTTTTTCCCTAACCCTAACGACAAATAGTTCTCGACGAAAATTTGTCTTAGAATGCAATTCTTACACAAACAGAACAAAATGATCTGGTTTGAGGATTTGCAAGGGGTAGAGTGCAGTTGCTATGCCATATATTAAGTTAGATAAATAGTTTTGGAATAGATAGTAGCTTAAGACGCTTCTTTAATTTTGATCTTTTGATAGGCTTGTGCAATTTGCTCAGCAAGATCATTCATAAACTGAAGACTGTAGCGATAATCAAGGATATCTAAGTTGTCTGTTGATCCTAAAATCATTCCCGCGACATTACCATTCATAGTAATAGGTATTAGAGTAATGTGTTTTGGTGGTTGAGCTCCAGTCCATTCCATGCAGAATTTATCATTAACATCACTTGGAGTGATGTAGCCGTGGTAAGGTAAGAGGGTATTGAACGCTACTCTAAAGAAGCTAGGTGGAATCAAGTTGATCGGGATTGGCGCTCCTTTTCCTGATCGATCCCAACCTTCAGTCCATCTCCATGGAATAAGTTGATTTGAATGAAAAACCAACATCATGGATTTTTGAAAGTGAATCTGCATTTTCTTAAATGCACAAGCAGCAACATCATCAAAGGACATTGCTTGATCAAAATTATTAGGAGCTGCTTCCACCTCAGAAGATGAGATATTTGTACAAATAGGTCGATTGTCATCGCTATATATAGCCGTGAATTCTACCGTGCGAGTAACCCCAGTTGTAGTTTCTCCACCGATACTTCCAGTTACTGAGGTGACCTCAGCGAAGTCCCATTCTGATTTTGGACTTGGAGGAAGTTTGTCGCCACCATCTTCAATTGGTTGATCGAGACTACCGGTGCTCGAATTCTCTTCGTTTTGATTTTGTTCGTTAGATTCTCCAGTAGCCGTCATTTGAGGTGGCTCTGGTATGTTTTGGTTTTCTTTTGTTTCAGACTCGACTGAATCAGAGGCTGTTGCTGATAGACCATCAGGCTGTTCATCAGTTTTGGTGTTATCAACGACGATGTTGAGTCCTGCAGGGGCATCGCCATCAGTACTATTTTCTTCAGAGCCCGAATCTTCGGTGCCCGTACTAGAATCTTCGCTGTTAGCAAGGCCTTGAAGTCCTTCTGGAACATCGGAGCTCGCTTCTTCTTGCGGATTCTCTTCAGTTAAATCTTTATCGATGGCTCCAGTATTCATAGCAGAGAAATCAAGATTCATTTCTGAAGTGGAGTTCAAATCGACATTAAGATCAAGTTTGACGTTTTCTTCTTCATTACCAGTTTCTTCAGAGGCGTCTTGGCTAGATTCTTCATTCGACTCTTCTTGGATTTGTTCTTGATTGAGTTCTGCAACTTCGATCTTTGGAATATCTAAGTTGGGAGCATCTTCAGGTTGAGCATTTTCTGCTGGAACTTCATCTACATTTGAACCTGTTAGCGTTTCCTGTGCTAAAGAATCTTCTGTGACCTCTACGGCTGGAGTTTCAGGAGGTT
>CAZFYV010000184.1:0-7605 GCA_964523195.1 uncultured Pseudobdellovibrionaceae bacterium | reverse complement strand
GGTCAGTTAAAGCAGTCAGAAGAGATCTTGAGTCAGCTTTTTTCAAAAAATCGCTTTGAGATACCTAATCAAGAAGTCTCAAAGGTCGACAGAGAAGTAAGTTTGGGGACAATAGGTGCGATTTCATTGTGGCGAGACTTGGCCTATATTGTTATGGCGAGAATCAATTATGACACAAAAAGATTTAAAGTCGCCGAAAAGTTTTATAGTGCCGTTCCAAAACAGTCACCTCTGTCTGCTTTTGCCCAGTCGGAGCGAATTTGGACTCTTGTTCATTTGCAAGACGATCAGAAGATAAGCGAATTACTTCCAAAACTTCAGCTTTTTGGAGTTGAACGGAAACTTGTCCAAGCCTATTTACATTTGCGAGTTGATGAGTATAAGAAAGCTATTCCCATTTTAGAGGGGATTTCCTCTTATGCAGATCCGAAATTAGCTCAGATAGGAGCTATGTTTAGGCTTCATGCTTACTTTTTTGAATTTATAAGGGAGAAAACCAAGAAGTCGTTTAATGCCAATGTCGTTCGAGTTAAACGCATTATAAAATTAGCCAGTGATTCTGGGTTTACTAGAGAAGACTCAAGAATAGCGTACTTAATGGGAGAAACCCATTGGCATTTGGCAAGTCTTTATAGAATTGAAGATCCTGATAGGTTTGCAGGTTTAAGTAAGCAGTCTCTGATTCAGGCGGATCGGTGGTTAGGCTATTGGTTTAGAAAGTCCCTCCGTTTTAAAAAAGCTCTCCTGCCAGAGGAAGCTCTTTTTCTCTCTGCAATCATTTTGTGGGAAGCCGATCAGCAGCCTCAAGCTATCAAGAGGCTAGAGCAGATACCGGTTATTTTCCCCAGCGGAGAGTACCTTGAAGATGCCTATCAGCTCCTAGGAGACTACTACTTTGAAAAGCGTCAGTTCTCAAAAGCACTTGTCAATTTCAGGAAACTAACAAGTGTTGGAAGCGAAGAAAAAACCGCCTATGGAACCTATAAAGCGGCTTGGTGTTTTTATAATCTGAAGCAAAAATTTAAAGCTCTGAGACACTTTCAAAGACTGACTCGATATTATCTCGAATACACTCGCGGGAATAAGGAACTCTTGCCTGGAAACCTAAGTAAAGAGTCCTATAAAGATATGATGATTATGCTGGCCGAGTTGACCACATTCCCTGAAGCTCGGGCGGAGTTAGATCACCTCAATTTAACCAAAGGTCGACAGATAGAGGTTCTAGAAGAGCTGACCTCATTTTATGAAAAAATGGGACGTTTTGGTGAGGCTGTTAAGGGCTACGAATATTTGCTGAGTCGTGAAAGTACTAACTCTAGAGTCTGGATTTGGCTTCACAAGATGTCTCGAGCACATCTGTCTTCAGGGCGAAGGGGAAATATTGCAGGAGGATTGAATCGGTATATCCAGAATGCAAAACAACTTAAGGACAATAGCCACAAAGAAGAGTTTCTCAAGGAATTTGAAAAGTTACTTCTGACTGTACAGAAAGAAGCACGAAAATCAGATGACAATCAAATATTCGCGGTTGTCGATGACCTCTACGTATTTTGGAAAAATCATTTCTTTGATCTTCCTAAAGGGCGGCTTCTTTATTTTGGAGCACAGAGATTCGAGCGCAAAGGGGATCTCTGGGAAGCGACCAGCTGGTATCAGCAGGCAAGTAGAGATAAAAGTTTCAAGAATCATAGAGATGCTGCTTTGAGTGTGATGAATATTGTTGTGCGGGAGTCTGATAGGTTGTCGCTTGATGAAAAAACAGATTCGAAAAAGTGGCAGCCGGTCTTTGAAAATTCCAAATGGGTATATCAGTTATCTATGTTGTCGGATCAAAAAATAGCCGTTGCAAAACATATGTTTGAAGCGGCTCATAACATTGACAAGTATGATTATGTGAATTCCGAACTTTTAAAGTTGTTTAAGGCCCAAGGGTTTAATGAAAAGCTCGCTTTTCTCTATTACCAAGAAAATAAACGCAGATACAAGAAGAAGGATTTTATCAGGTCTTACAAGCTTGCAAAGGACCTGATAAATATCGTTGAAAAGGATTCGCCGTCTGAGTCTGAACAGAATCGAAAAAATCGAATTGAGTTTAAAAGCTCTCTAGTTGAGATATCTCAAGAGTCGGCCTTTCAAATCGGATTTAATTTTGGTTCCAATAAAGAAAAGATGAACTTAGTAGAAGCAAGAAAGTGGTATTCTATTGCTGTCAGAGAAGCTCCAGGAACCGATATTGCTTTTAGAGCCTGGTACAATGAGTTGATTGGGTATGACAAAGTCACTGAGATCTCTCAGTTCTTATTGCGACTGGAAAGCTTTAGAAAAAGTAGAGATCTAGATAAAAGTAAACTCAGCTTTGAACAGGTTCAGCTTTCTGAGCAATTGATTCGCAGAGAAGTGGGTCATTATGAAGGAAAGAAACTCTGGAAAAAGCAGTATTCCGCTCTTGGTAGATTGGTACCTTATTTAAAAGACGAGGAAAAAAACAAGGCCGTTTTTCGACGCTTAGTCCTTTCTGCTTTGCTCAACATAGGTGATGACTTTAGAAATCACGTTATCCAGTATTCGCAGTTGGTGGAAAAGCCGAGTATAGAACAAATGGAATTTATTGCTCGTTCCTTTGATTGGTTTGGACGCAGTAAAGAAAGTTTTGAATGGTTAAAGAGAATATTAGATAAAAATGTAAAGCCGGACTCATCGGTAGCTCTACTCATCAGAGATACAATTGTTTCAGGAGCCATTGGTCGATCGAGCTATAAAAAGGAACCTGAAGCACAATACTTGAAAGGAAAGTTTAAGCTCCTCAAGGACCAGGCTTTGCTGCTTACCAGTTGGCATCAAGTTTTAGATATCATTGCCTTTAGAACATTGGCTCAAATCGATCAGAAACTAAAGAAAAGAAGTATTTCCAGTGTTCCATTAAAGAAGCCTGGTCTTGAACTACAAAAACGATTAGGTAAAGTTGGTGAAATTCTCGGAAGTTTAGATGCTGCTAGAAAGTCATTATATAAACTTGCAAGACATTGGTCGCCGAGAATCAAAAAAGAGGCAATCTGCCGAACCAGCACGACCACCGAAAAGTTTAAAGGGGACTTAGCTAAGTTGAAGGAGCCTCAACTAAAGCATCCCCAGTTCGGTGATTTTGTCGTACAGATTGAAAACAAAGAAAAAGAACTGGAAGGTGAAATTCAGTTAGAGCAAAAAGCCTGTGAAGAGCAAAGTCGAGGAAGTTTGTACTTGAGACTTGTTGAAAAGGGAGAAAAGGGGTTTTTCTGTCGCTATTTGAATTGTACTAGATCGGAAATACCTCAAGAGTTTGTGGCTTCTGATGATCTCAGTCTTGAAGGTTACTTCAAATTACTTTCTAACCCTGTTACGTGGGCCATGGCCGATGATTTAAGTCGCGTAAACAGCGACAAGGAGTCTCAGAAGGTTCAGTTTGTAGCCATG
Organism: uncultured Pseudobdellovibrionaceae bacterium; assembly: GCA_964523195.1. Taxonomy (GTDB): domain Bacteria; phylum Bdellovibrionota; class Bdellovibrionia; order Bdellovibrionales; family JAGQZY01; genus JAUHWN01. Next base: position 4,155 of record CAZFYV010000184.1, on the reverse strand, counting down.
AGACTTTTTAAAGGTGACTTGTGGAATGCAAGACAGCTCTTTTTATCTCTAATCAAAGATAAGCAAGGGGAGAAGAGCTCGCTTTACCTCCTTGGGGCAATGATTTCAAAGGCCGCAAAAGACGTTCCAGAGGCGTCTAAATACCACAGAATGATCAATCCAGAAGCACTCTCGGATATTGAAAAAACTATATACCAGCGCCTATCTACGGAATTTAACACTCTTTCTTCGCGATAAGCTCGCATTTCCTGGGTTTTCAGCTTTCTTCATTATCGCATGCGAATTGCAAAGCCCCTAGATTATGACAAATTCAAATTATAGGTCTTTCGTTAGACTACAATGTTGGTTATCGATCGTTGTGTTTATCTCTATTCAGGTGTTCTGTTTCGCTAGTTCGGCTTCAGATGACAATGCCAAGTTGAGATCTCTAATTACTCTCGGATCTCAGGAAGGTAAAATTGGCTTAGCACCTTTAGAAATGGCGGAGTTGTTTAGAGGTATGTATTACAATCCTGTTTCTAGACTAGATCAGGTTCAAAAGTATGATCCAGCGGGAATTATAGGGTTTTGCTTTGGCCGTTCTTTAACAGGAGCCATCGAAGGATCTCAATTAGGATTAGATCTCTCTAGAATGTCTAATGTCTTCATCGTTGGTGATCTTAAACGGCCAGGATCTGATAAAACTGAATGGCGATTTCATGTGACCTTCGTTGCTCCAGATAAGAATGGAGCACTTTTCGCATTTGATCCGATTCACCCTTATTTGCGACCAATTCCTCTCTACTTCTGGGTGAAGTTTGTGCGCGATACTTGGGATCCTGCCGAAAAAGCCAGACTATACAAGACGTCTCCAATGGCAATCATGCCTGATACGAGAGAAATGATCATGGCAGATCGAGATTGGCCTCTTCTTATTGATTTAGATTTTGATCCGACTCAGCACTCTGGTTTCACGTCTAATACGAATCTTGTGCCGAATCAGGAAATTTTTGAGCTTACCAACTTAGCTGAAAGACGGCATTTTTTAACTTTGCATGAAAATGATCCTAATCCATTTGATATGAGAGCTCTAAATATTGTCGAAGGACCGGTAATTTCTTATAACAACTATTTTTTCGATTTAATGGGAACTTACCCAAATGGTCAGTTATCTCCTAGTACCATGGTTATGACTCAGTCGACTCTTAAGACAAGTCAAACTGATTTACCAGCTGGAACAGCTCGAGCCTATTCGATCCCGGCCGCACCAAAACCAGATTCATTGACTAGAATTCCTGGTGTAGATGCTCCTCTTGTCGAGCCTCTTGTAGACGATTCTTTAATCGGTGGTTTTTCGGGTCGATTAGCAGATAATTTAAACAGCTGCGAAGATCAATTCTAAGCTAGTTAATGGTTATAGATTTGAATGAAGCCCTAAAGGTCTTTTTGGGCTTCATGACTTGAATGTTGAGGTATCATTTGATGAAGCTCATTGGCTAGCTTGTGATAGTGCCTTAAATACTTTAGATAAATATCCTCAAGATTTAGTTTTCTATAGAACATATGCTCAAATGATCTCCCCATCACAACATAATCTCTTCTTTTCTTGTGATGTTTCTTTAAACACGGGAAATAGCAGCAAGGAACAAAGCCAGCTTTCATTAGATATTCCGTTCCCCAAATATCGCCGGCATCATTTATGACTTCAATATAAGTATAGTTTTTGTTTCGTAAGAGTCGACATACATTTTGGTATATTTTTATCGGGTCAACATTAAGTTCGATTCTCTCAGCAACCACAGTCACCATTTTTTGAGCTGGAAAGGTTCTCACAAAAAGTTCAATGGTTTGATCAGGATTTGTGATCAGCGCATTTGGTTCATGAAAAGGGTAGAATGTTGTAGATAAGAAGTTCCGACTTTTAAGTCGATTAAACCTGTGAGTTACAAAATCACAAGCTTCAATAATCTCGAGTTTAGGCGGACTATCACTAGAAATTGCCGGAGGGTCCTCTAAATTTGAGAGTTTTGGTAGCTCTAGGTTACATTGTTCTTTGGCTAGATTGTAAATTTCAGCAAGTTTAGGGTGAATCTGGGTATCGGTTATTCTTTCCAATTCTAGGCACTTATTATAAAAATAGGCGATCAAGGCGGTAACAGCTGTATAATCATCCTCGCGACCGTTAGGAAAAATTCCTAAAACACGAAAGCCAAGTTTAGCAGGCAAGTTCTGTTCGTGATCTAAGGGTCTAGAGTTTGCCCATAGGATGTCAATCTGAGCGGGGTGGTCATCTACAAACTGAATGAGTTGAGTTAAAAACTCTGTGGTTCTAGAGCGTTTTTGTTCGATACTATCGAAAGCGACGAGCAATCTAGAGATTTTTGCTATCTGTTGGTCTTCATCGATAAATAGCCAGGCAAAGCCTTCTACTTTTTCATTTTCCTCAAATACGACCCACAAGTGATCTTCTTGAGCAAAAGATTCCTTGAGTTGTCGAATGCTAGAGAAAAAGGAGTTATCAAAAACAGATTCGTCTGCCATTTGATAGACTTTTTGGATGGAAAATGTGTCGCTTTCGCGAGCGATTCTTATATTTCTACTCATTGTCCAGTTCCAATTCTCTCGTCAATGACTCTCTTGAGTTTCCCAGTTCGAGGGTTTCTCTCTAGAGATCCTACGCTAAGGAAATCAAAATCAAAGCTTGAAAGGTGACCTTCGCTAAGTCTTTGCTTTAGTTTTCCCATATTGTTAATCACGTCTGACTTTAAGTCCGATTGAAGGTTGTTAGACCAAGTTTCATTTTCTAATTTGAGTCGAATTCTCTCGATACCGTTGGTAGAACTGGCAACAACCTGGAAGTTCGAAACTTTGTGTTTGTCTAAAATTCTCTCTAAGTCTCGGCAGCTGAAGTTTAGCATTCCAATCGCAATCGTATCGTCAGTTCTGCCTAGATATTCGATTGTTCGGGCTGTAGTGCCACACTCACAGGTATGCTCGATAAAACGACCTGAATCACCGATATCGTATCGAATGAGAGGAAAAGCAAATTTCTCAAGACTTGTTATAAGAATTCGACCTTCTTCGCCTTCTTCAACAGGTTTTCCGTCTTGATCGACGATTTCTATATAATTGAAGTCTTCGACTAAATGATGTGCCGCTCCTTTGAGGTGACCGCACTGGTAAGCAATTTGGCCCCCGTCGTTGGCTCCGATGACACTCGAAATGCGCTTCACCTTGAGTTCAGTTTCAAGCCATTTTTTATCGGCATCTGACATAGGTGACCCGGCATAAATCACTTTCTCCAAAGAAAGCTCTGGATTGAGTGCTTTCGCTTGCCTTAAAAAGGGGAGAAGAGCTGTAGGAACACCTTGAACAACATTGATGTTGAATTGTTTTTGTGTTGAAACAAAAAGTTCAGCATCACTAGATCCTGCAAAGGAGAAGCTAGTAACACCTAACTTAGCATTGATATGATCAAAAGAGACAAAGCCACCGTAGAGGTCTCCAGCTAACATAAAGTTTGCGAGACGGTCGCCTTTTTCTAGTCCAGCTTTTTTCAAAACGCCAAGGGCATGTTCAATCATATTATTCCAATCTACTTCGTCATAGATTGAAAATTTTGGTTCACCGGTAGAGCCACCACTTCTAGTGACATAACCACCAGTCCAGCTTTTAGTTTGTAAACCATTGCCGTATGGAAACATTTCTCGCTCTAAAATGTCTCTCGTTAAAATTGGAAAGTTCTGTAGATCTTCTAAAGTTCTGATAGGTGACTTCGAAAGAGCTTTGCCATAGTAACTAGAAGACTTTGCGATATTTACTAACTTTCTAAGTTTTGCTTCGATCACTTGAGTTTGTGCATGTTGTGTGTGAACAAACTCAGCTGGTCGATGACAAAAAGACAAATTCATGAGTTCAGGGAGGTCATATTTCCCATCGTGTGGATCATCGATTGAGCCTCCGGCCATTTGTCCAAAAGGCATGATGCGAATAAAGCCCGTATCGAAAAAACGAGCTTCAAGCTCAGTCCTGGATTTCGAACTTACAAAAAGAGCAAGGCTTTGTAGTTGCCCTCTATAAGGTAGCATTTCATTGATAATATCATCTGTAGTGTGCCCGTATATAAATTTTATGGTTCGATATAAGGGAGACGTTTCTAGTCTGAGCTCCGTAGAT
>CAZFYV010000183.1:0-7611 GCA_964523195.1 uncultured Pseudobdellovibrionaceae bacterium | reverse complement strand
TCCATTAATGAAACACTCTCATGGTAGGTCCAAGGGCCTTCTAAAGTAACAACATTTTGCTAATTTGGTCTTTCAGATGACCAACTTTAGGTGAGTCTAAAATCTACTCTGAAGTTTCATCATTTAATGAGCTCAAATGATCCTTCATTTGTGGACACTCCCAGTCTGAATACCCAGACTCCCTTGCTGCAACCCTAACAAGTTCATACTTTTGTTTAGTATCAGCAGTGGCTATGGCTTTAAACGCCCTATTTGCACTGGGCATGAGAGTTTGGCTATAGACTTCCTCTGCAAAGGTCACAGCATTTATTGCTTCTTCCATAGTCGAAGCTCGCGTTAAAAAGCGTTTATATGATTCGCAATAGGAATCGTAATCTCTTTTTATGAGATAACTGGGTACAAAAACTATAGCCACAAGTAACAGGACAAAGATTAAAATCAAAACTGGAACGTATTTTTTAGAATTCATCTTTTACTCTCAAGTTTTAATGGGTCGAAACCCACACCAGTAGACTGGCTAAGGTACAAAATAGTCCAGGAAACAACATCCAAAGATATCTCTCTGAGTTGTAGCCATATAAAAACGAAAATAGAGTTCCCAAAATCGCAAAACCTAGTGGATCAAGCATTCTATGGAAGTTACCAAGCCTGGCTAGCACGTCCATATTTCCATCTAAATCAATAAACGTGAGAACTAAGAACAGATTAAACACAATAAATAGAATTTTGAAGATCAATACATAGCGCGAGTAATCTTTAACCTCAAAGAACTCATCAAAGCCAAACTCTATGACCTGCCCTGGTAATTCTTTCTTCTCGTCTTCTTTCCGCTTAGACCTTTGTCCCGTATCCTCCACTAATCGAAATTCATTGGGATCAAACCAAAAAGTTTGGCATTCATGACAAATATCAATAATACAAGATCTTCTCGAAGCCGTTGCTCGCAACTTAGACATATCCTCAAGGCAGATCGGACACTTAATGATTTTTTCTTGATCCTGAGTATGGCTCAACGAATGTTCAAACTCGTGAAACAAAGAGAGCTTTTTAAGATGCTTTTTGAAAGCAAGAGTGCCATCACATTTTTTGCAGTGCCATCGACCAGTCGTTAAGAACTGCTTCCACTTCAGTTTTTCACCATCTTTTGGACAATTATACATACCTAAAGTCTCTAAGCTCAGCCCGTTTAAAAGATATCAATTCGTGTAGATCAAATAAGTCTACACCTACACATAAGATAAGTCAGGTATCACCTGCACCAATGACCTAATCACGATCTGATCTTATAATGCTGAGCGACCACACTAGAACTACAGTTCTTGATTATAAATATGCTATTAGCTACCTTTAAGATTCATCTAAGGTGGTGTTATGAATTTCAAAAATTATGTTCCATTTTTCATTGTAATCTTATTTTCAGTTTTCGGCTTAGCAGATCAGAATCGAATAAATTTTTTGAATAAAGAAATTCAATTTTTAGAGTCGATGGTTTCAAAGGGGCAAGCCAACGCCAAGATGAAGCAAAGTTTAAGCAACTATAAGGCTGAGTTGAAAAAACTTAGTGGAGTCACTACCACTAAAAAAGCTAAAAGTCGAAAATATACAAGATCAAAGACCACTGTTAAATCTAACTCAAACGACTTACAAGATGTAGCCAAAAGAGTCGTTAAAGCAAGAGCTCGTCTTAGTGTAATTATGAGTGATCTTGCTAAAAGACCTCCAACTGATAGGGGTCGTGGACCACTACTTAGAGAAAAGAACAGAATTGAAAATCTACTAGCCTATATTGAACGCTCAGGCGCCCAATCAAGAACTATTGGTAGTGAGTCCTACGGGACAAAATCTTCAAACACGAATTCATTAATGGGAGATTTAAAGGTCTCAGGAAATCTCAAAATTCGAACTGAGTTCAAAAACAGAACAGGCTATCAAGGTAGCAATGTGGATGCTAGAACGGCCTATCGGTTTAGGCCTCAGATGGATATTAAAAGGTCTGACTACCATATTCGCTTCTCCCCTCAGCTGACTAAAAATTTCGGTGGAGATGAAAATCGAGCAGGTGCTGGAAACACGACAAGCACGGTAGAGACCAGCGGGCAAGTCAATCAACCTGGGTTAGATGTCTACGAAGCTTTTATCAACTACAAGATATCTGACCAATTTGAATTTTTAATGGGACGTGAAGCACTGGCTTATGGGGATCAACTAATTATTGGGTCCTTAGATTGGGCTATTCCAGGTCGAAGCTTCGATCTTGTAAAATTTAGATATAATACAGGGCCATACAAGTATGACGCTTTTTTCTCTAAACTCTCTGACAATCTAACAGCCAACGAGAAATCTGACGATGCAAATTTCGCCGGTTTATATCTCAGCCGCAAAAAACAGGGCCAACTCTTTAAAGAGTTTGATTTCTATGTTCTCAATCTCAATAGTAAAAAAGCGACAAATGCACTGGGCATAATAGAAGTCTCAACTTTTGGTTTTCGATTTAAAGGTGCTCAAAATCAAATCTTTTACCGCCTTGAGGCAGGTTTACAGAATGGAAAAAACGTAGGCGACGAAGCACACCAGGTCGATGCCGAAGTGGGGTATAACTTTGGCAATTTTAAAACGACATTTAACTACATTAATTCCGGAAAGAACTACCGCCAGCTCTTTCCAACGGCCCACAAGTTTTTGGGATTTGCTGATATCTTAGGTCGAAGGAATGTCACCGACTACTCATTGAGATTATGGCACAAATGGGACAAATTAGTTTCTAAGCTCCATGTCCATTCTTTTCAACGAACAAGTGATAGCGATCCAGTTTATACCTTGGGTGGCACAGGAGCATACGGCGTTCCAGGTGATGGCTCAAAAGACGTGGGGTTAGAAGTCGACTTAATACTCACTTACAATTTCAAGAAGCATACGGGCTTACAACTGGGTCTGACTCAGTTTTCACCAGGAAAGTACTTCAAAAATCAAGCTGTAGCTGATGCCGGTAAAGCGGTAAACTTTTACTATCTGCAGCTTGTGACAAAGTTCTAAGAAGCACGTTTTTTACGTTTAACCAGAAGCGCAAGTTCACTGAGCTTGCGCGGAAATTTGTCTAACGAAACAAACTCTTCGACAGCACCAAGGTTTCCGGCTTCTTTTGGCATTCCAAAGACAACCGAAGATGCTTCATCTTGAGCTAATGTCATAAATCCTTTGTTTCTTAAACTCAATAGGCCCTTGGCACCGTCACGACCCATTCCCGTCATGACAATTCCAACACCCTTTGATTTGAAGCATCTAGCAACAGATTCAAAAAAGTAATCTACGCTAGGTTGAAATCGATTTACTGGAGCATCTTCATTAACATTCAATTTATAACCATCACCTGCTGGCAGTAACTTTAATTGATACCCACCGGGTGCAACATAACAGCAGCCATTCTGCAGAGACATCCCATCTTCCGCCTCAATGACTCGAAGGCTTGATACTCTGTCTAAATTAGTAGCAAATGAATTGGAAAAGCCCTTAGGAATATGCTGGATAATTACGATCGGTGGACACTCTCTGGGCAACTGAGCCATTAGCTGCATAAGTGCCGTGGTTCCTCCGGTCGAAGCTCCTATACAAATAAGATTTAGATTCTCCATGGAGTCGGTAAATCTAACAGCAGGAGCTTTATATGATCTATCTATGAGCTGAGCTTTGACGGCGATTTTTAGTTTTGAAATGAGCTGGTCTTTAGATTTTTCCAACTGACCACCACTCGGCTTCCTCAAATAGTCCACAGCACCCTTTTCTAGGGCTCGGAATACTAGAGGTCCTTCCTCTAAACTCAAGGAGGTCACTAAAACAATTGGTATCTTGTGTTTCGGCAGCACCTGTTCAATGACCTGAATGCCATTTAAGTTAGGCATATGCATATCCAAAGTGATCACATCAGGCTTACACCGCTCTATTTCAGATAATACTAACCTAGGATCCGACACTTTTGAGCACACTTCAAATTCTTCATTTTGCTCAATCAATTTCTCGAGAAGCTTTAAAATGGTTGGAGAATCATCAACCAACATAACTTTTTTGGTCGCTCTGTTTGTAACCTCAGGTTTTGGATTTTCCCGTTCTTTTTCGATTTTGTTTAATCGGTCGATAATTAGCTTTTTCTGCGTTGGTAGAAAATGAATGGCCTCGTGGATCTTGTGAGCAACTACTTTAAAATCAAGATCTCCAAATTTCTTTTTAAGCCCCTGAGTTAGCACTTCAACTTTTGTACTCGATACCAATATCTTAAAGGTACCGATATTTGTCCCGTTCTCTTCGATAAAGTCCCTTATATAGGCATAAAGATCAGCATTGGAAGCAACTACAGTCGCGTAGGGCTTACCCTTTCTTGGCCACATGGATATAAAAATCTCACTCGGCTTTCGAATGACTTTTTGATCCGTAGTCCAAATCAAGAGGCCTCCCTCTTCATCAAAACACCAGATGGTCCAAGTGCAATCTTAATTTTGGCTTTTAACTCATCACCTATTTCTTTGTAATTTGTGGAATCGGGTTTCTGAATATAGTCTGAAACACCTAGCTTAAGCATTTTATCCAGGAGCCCAGTCTCATTACGATTAATACCCGAGACCACGATAACCGGCGGATGACCTGATTTAAAATTCTGTTCCATATAGGCCAATCCATCAACACCTGGCATATGGAGGTCTAAAGTGACCGCGTCTGGTTTTAGCTCATCGACGACCTTTTTGGCTTCTTCACCATCTTCAGCTGTTCCTACAATCTCTATTTCATCGTCTCTGGCAAAAGTTCTTTTTAAGATCTTTAGAATGACTGGGCTATCATCAACACAAACAATCCGTATAGCTCGTTTTTTAACTTCTTCAGTCACATTATCAGTATTAGAGGATGTTTCATCTGCTTCTAAATGACTCTCAAGCTTGTAAACTGAGGGACCTAAATGAACGACTGGAAGATCCTGACCAACAATACTCTCAGAAACCCCTGTGATTAAATAGCCACCCTCATAAAGACAAGGACTCAATTTTTCTATGGTCTTGTGCACGTCTTCTTTATTAAAATAAATCAAAACATTTCGACAAAAAATAATGTCGTACTTCTCATGATAGCTGTCATTCACTAAGTTGAGAGTCGAAAAGCTACACTTTTTCCTGATATCTTGATGGACTTTGGAATAATCCGAAATATCCCCGCTGCCTAACAACCTTCGCCCTTGAAGATACTTTATTGGAGACTTCTCGATTTCAATATTTTTGTACACGGCATTTTTTGCGAATCCTACAGATTCCTCGTCAATATCAGTGCCGTGAACTTCGTAATCAAAATCAGGAGCTATGATTTTTAAATGCTCATCTAAGAACATCGCTAAGGAGTATACCTCGTGTCCCTTACTACAAGCAGCAGACCAAACCTTTATCTTTTTTCGCCCCTGTTTACGAGCGCGATCAACGATGGACTTGAGGTTCTTCTCAATATATTGAAAATGAATATACTCACGAAAAAAGAAAGTATGATGAATCGTCAAGAGAGAAAGAAAACAATCAGACTCTGCTTTTTTATTTTTAAAGTAATAATCAATATAGTCAGATTCCGACATGCGATTCAAAACGCTTCGTCGCTTAGAAATAGCGTTTAAAATCATATGCCTGTGAACGTCAGTCAGTTGATTGCTGGACGCTAGGGCAAAGTCTGTTTTGATACTTTCAATAAGTTCAGAGAGGCCCTGGCTTGCCATAAGCTAATCTCTCTAAACTTCTTCAAATCTTGGATCTGAATAATCTGGAGTAACATCATCTCCAGAAGCCTTAGCCGTAGCCACGATCTCCTCAGAATCAGCTTCCTGAATGGGTTCTGGCGCACTCTTTGTTTTTAGTTGTACTACAGAAGCGTCTGAAGGCTGAGCCGCAGGATCGAAATCTGGTTGAGCTCTCCCTGCCATTTCTTCTTTTTTTAGACCACGAAACTTTTTACTCTGGTAAATATCCACACTGGCATCTACTAAAGATTTTAAGATAATCAAACTGTCTTTCAGACCATCGGCTCTTTCATTAAGCTCTACAGAAGAATTGGAAACGTTGATCGCCACCCCTGAATTTCTTTGGGTTACGATCTCCAACTCAGACATGGCGCTTGTGACTTCCTCGATACCGGCTGCCTGCTCTTTAGAGGCTGTGGAAATCTCAGAGATAATCGCTTCGATCTTAGTGGCGTTGGAAGTAATCTCATCAAGAGCTTCTTTACAGTCATTAGCTACTTGGGTACCAAACTCAATTTTCTTATGTCCTTCGTCGACTAATGCACCAACTCGATTTTGAGTTTCTTCACCGATAGCTTGAACTCGCTTCACACTGTCGTTTAGTAGATCAGAAATTTCTTTCGCTGCTTTACCCGACATCGCGGCCAAGTTACCTACCTCTTCTGCGACCACCGCAAATCCCTTGCCATGCTCACCTGCTCTCGCAGCCTCTACTGAAGCGTTGAAACTAAGGAGTTTGGTCTGGAAAACGATATCGTTAATGACCTGTGTCTTTTCACCTATCTCTGAAATAACATTGACAATATCAGCGATCTTTTCAGAGTTCCTACGAACTTCACTCGTAATATCGTCGTTTCCATCTTTTATCTTGCCAATCGCTGTAATCATTCGATCAATGGTATCGCGACTTTGATTAATAATTCTTGCATTTTCCCTAGATACAGTGCTCGAATTCACTGCCGATTCGGCATTTCTACTGGACATGGCATTGATTTCACCCACAGAAGACACCGTTTCTTGAAGCAGAGCCGCTTGCTGTGCAACGGTTTCAGACAAGGTGGCACTTCCCTTAGATAAGACACCTGCTCTTGTAAGAACCTCATCAGAACCCCCTTCAAGCTCCTTCATCACGAAATTTAAGTCTTTGTTTGTCATTGTGACGATTCGATAAATCACTAAGCCGAGAATAAAGGTAAGGAATAAACATGCCACAGCCCATATTACAAAACTGTTTAAGGCTTGATTTTCACTTTTACTAATTCGCTTTTCTACGGATTTATGACTCTGATCAATCAACTCTCCCACATACCCGAGAGCATTCGTTGCCGTCTGGAAAAACTCATTACCATCTTGATAATAATTACCGTTGCGGTAACGCTGTTTAAGAACTTCATATGAACTAGAGATTTTCTCATACTCTTTAGATGAAAAGAATTTCTCTAGAGTTTTACTTTGCTCCTCAGACAAAACCAAAGCACTTGATGTCAGGCTTGTGACTAGTTTATTTTTCAAAGCAACCAATTCAATCAGTTTATTGGTTGAAATCGCTTTATCACTAGACAGGGTTCCACTCACTTTGGCTCTCATGAGTCCACCCGCTTCTCGAGCATCTTCTATGGAGAGACCGGTCATATACAAATTTGCCAATTCAGGATAGCTGGCGTTTTGGGCAGCGACTTTATAAGACTTCAATAATGTCCTGACCATTCTGGAGTAATTAGCCACAGTCACTGGAGGCTTTATGGACTTGGTGACGACATCATCACGCCTGACCTTATATTCTTCCAAAACTTTAAAAAGCTCAGCTCTATACTCTTTCGTCAAGGCTTCACTCTTCTCATAAGGTTTCAAAG
>CAZFYV010000182.1:0-7636 GCA_964523195.1 uncultured Pseudobdellovibrionaceae bacterium | reverse complement strand
TTTCTTTAGAGACCTCTACCTTGATTTCGAAGATCCGCCGATCAGGCCCCATGACACGAAAACACTGAACAGATAAAGAATCTTTACGCATATTTTTTTTCGGCGCTGAACTACAGCTCACAATCATCAAATGCATTAGAATCAATAGAACCAACTTTGAACAAAAAGATCGTGAAATTTTTTCAAAAGAGGGCATAAATTGGCCTTTTACTAAGAAAAGTTTTTAAAAGGGCTCCGATAATTGTCCCTTTTTACGCGATTCCATTGTCTAATAGAGGACAGAAAGGAAGTCCATGCTTAACAAACTATTAATCCTCTGTTTCCTAACACTTAACCTTTCAATAGGACATGCTATCGAACAGAGTCACATTAGCAACTTCCTATCAACACAAGACTCGAGCAATATTATTCAAGGCACTGTTCAAAGAACCGTTGGTGAAATTGAGTCCTGCGATGCACAAGTGGATGCGATTTTAGACGAATATGAAGAGTCCATTTCCTACGAAGCTAAGTGCTCCGAACAAAAACCAAGAAGTATTATGTTACCTTCTACGGCTAGGCTCAAAACTCAATAGGACTCAAGCTCAACAGTTAAGTGGCTAAAATCACTGTACTTTAAACCTGCACATTTTTTGTCAGTCACCCCGATTTTACTGTCTAAAATATTTACATCGTAAATGTCTAATATTATTAAGTTTTTTTAACCTCGTTTTTTACTATACAGTCCATCTCCACCAAAACCTACTGTCTCATAATGAAACACTAGAATAATCAATATTTTTAGGTATTTAGCCGATTTTAAGGTGGCATAGAGATTGGAATAAGAGAAGGCAAGGGTAAAAAAAGGAATAGTGTATGGAACGCGAAAGAATTTTTAGAATACTAGCTTACATCATCTGCTTAGCAGTTCTTCCAAGCGGCTTTGCATTTGGATATGCAAGTATGGATATCATGCCGGATGATCGTATCAAACTATATGATGGGTCACGCATCTTAAAATCAAATCGTGGACCTGCAAGCTTAAATATAAATAGTGATGTGGCAGACCAAGTCGATTCAGGTGATGGTTTAGACTACAGAGAATTACAAAGTCTGTATCAAGAAGTTTTGATCGCTGTTAAACCCAGAGAAGTTAAGAAACATTCGCGCGATGGTCAGAAGAAGATCGCAGCTCAAAGAGCAGATGCGATTTGTGCAAACTTTATGAACGAAACCTATGGAACTACAGGACACGCGACAGAGTTTAAAATTTCTGCGTACCAAGTTTCAGAGGGTGATGCGAAAAAGTTTAACCTCATCTACTGTAACTCTGGTCCCCAAAGAAAAGTGGCAAGTGCAGAAGGACATATAGAAAGTTACGACGATGGATACGGCGCTTACTACGGAGACGCAGAACCTTTTGAAAACTAAGAACTAGGCATTAGCGAGATAAATAAACGGAACCGGCCCATGTGAGAGTGATACGGAACCGAGCATAAGCAAGAGTAAAAAAACCGAGCACAAAACGAGAGATACAAAACGGACCGAGCATAAGCAAGAGTGATACTGACCGGGTACAAGCGAGAGACATAAACCTGGCACAAGCAAAAGTGATACAAACCGAGCATAAGCATGAGTGGTCCGCAAAGGGCATAAGCGATCTAATTTTTCTTATTAAATTTTTCAAAAAAAGAAAAAAGAGTTTGGGGGCAATCTTCATTGATGCCCCCAAAACTACGAATGAGAACAAGCCTGGGGTTGGCTTAAGGGCTAAATTTACGCAGATCTAGCGGCTTTACGCTCGCTAGAAGCTCTACGGCGCTGATCAATTCTTTTTTGACTCAACTTATGGATTTGAAGAACTAGTGCGTGAAAAGCTCTATCCATACTCTTATAAAGATCAGGTCCATTAAACTCAGTTATAAGGTCTTTCTTTAAAAACCGAACCTGATAGTGAGCTGAAAAATTATGATCAGCGACTTTCTTTAGGTAGATCGAAATCTTCGTATCATCGCCAAGCTCTCTCTGCAGATGCTCTATATGACCTTGCATATGGTCCCGCATCGCTGGAGTGATCGCAAAATCTTCTGAAACGATAAACTCTGACATCTCTACCTCCTATTTTCTGCTGCGATAACAATCGCGAACACACTCAGATATTCCAATGAATATGCCAAATCTATATGCAACAGATTCAATTTGACGGAGGATTTGGGTCAACTCGACCATTAGGCGGGGCATTAAACCCCTTTGGTTATTTTGATTCTTAGAATTCAAATTCCCCTTGAATATCCTTGGGACAAAAGGACAATATGTCCCGAAACACGAAGAGTCATGTCTCAAAACGAGATGGCAAATCAAACACAATTGATTTAGAGCTGGTCCTCCTATTGCTCATACTCCAGGCATCGATAAAAAACCATCGGGGGGAACAATGAGATTAACTCAACAAATACTAATGGGATTCTTCGCAGTTTTGGTTTTGGGAACATTCAGCCTAAACTCCAATGCGCAATTTGAAGGAGGAGTGCCACCAATTCTTTTGAACTATATGCCTAACGCAGTCTATGTACCGCCAGGATTCGACAACAATGACAAAGTTCATTTTGTTTACGACGGATATTTTCCTGATACCTGCCTAAAGCACGGTAAAAGTGATGTGCGCGTCGATCTTGCGAATAGAACAATTTATGTTCAGAACATGGTCTACTACTATGAACAACAATTGTGTATGGAAATGCTCGTTCATTATCAAGATACTGTAACTGTTGGATTACTTCCAGCCGGTAACTACAATATCATATTCGAAGACAATAACTTAACGCCAATTCCAGTAGCGAGCTTACGAGTAGATCAAGCCAACAAAACAAATTTGGATGAACACTTATATGCACCTGTTTCTAATGTTATTTTTGATGACTTACCTGATGGTGGAAAAGCAATCACCATCAAAGGTGAGTTCACAAATTCTTGTATGAGGCTCAAAGACGTCAAGATTTTACATAGAGTTTCTAATGTGATTGAGGTTTTACCAATCGCTGAAATGCCTGGCGGTCAGTGTTTAACTGTTGCAGTTCCTTTTTCTGTATCGGTACGCTTGCCCCAATCAAATAGCGGGCGTAAACTTGTACATATTAGATCTCTTAATGGGAAATCGCTAAATCGTATTGTTCGATTTAACTAACTAATGGGAGAACGCGAAGTTCTCCCTTTTATTAAGGAGAACTTCGTGAATTTTCTTTCAACCAAACTTCTAGTTTTATTTTTTCTAGTACTCGCTTCTTGTAACTCCACTGAAAAATCAAACGATATTTCTCCACAGTGGTCTCAAGGAATGCAGATGTTTAGATCAGATATAAATGAGCTCGCTCCATATTTGTTTTCTGAAGCCAATTACAATGACCCCAAAAACAGTGGGAAAATTGAAAAAAAGCTCAATAAATTCTTAACTCACTCACATTCAGTTGCGGAAATGAATAAAAAGAGTACGCCTGATCATGATCCAGCTTTGAAAATGGCAAGCCAGGAAATGATGTCTAATTTGAAAATAGGTATCGCTAGTTTTCAAAAAGGTCGAAAGAACTATTCTAGAATGATAGTAAAAGAGAGCTTGTCTCAGTGTTTTCATTGTCATACTAGAAATAATGTTGGACCCAAATATAAACACAGTGGCTCTATTAGTGATAAGCTAAAAAATAGCTTAGCGGTTTTAGAGCTCGTTGATTATTACGTTGCTGTTCGAAATTTCGATGCAGCCAAAACTACACTTATCGAAAATTTAGAAAACGAACAGTTTCGCAAATCTAACCCACTTCGTGCGGAACAAGCTCTCAGAAAGCTCCTAGCTATTTCGATTAGAGTTAATAGGGATATTCCAGAAACTATTTTGATTTTAAATAGGCTTAAAACCAAACAAGGATTTACCAAAGCCATTCAAAATAGCTTTCCTCTGTGGATAAAGCACTTGAAAGCGTGGAAATCTCCTAAAAATTTTAAAAATGACTGTAAAGAGCCTCTTAAAACTGGGGATAACTTTATTGCAAAGGCCGAAAACTTAAAGTCATCAAAATCCTATTACGGAGCCGATGTTTTATACCTCGGAGCTACAACTTGCCTTCATGACTTTTTAAAAACCGACTCTCCAAACAAAAAGAAAGCCCAAGCACTTTATGATCTAGGAAAATCTTATGGCTTTTTAAGCGATATTAGTTTTTGGAATCTTTCTGAGACCTATTACGAAGCTTGTATCAAAACCCTTCCCCACTCTCCACTCGCTAAAAAGTGTTATAAGAATTGGGAAGATGCAATTATGGTTGGGTACAGCGGCAGTGGTGGAGTCTTTATTCCCAATTCGGTGGCTGAGAAAAAGTCCCAGCTAAAAGCTCTTTCCAAATAGGATCTATTCTTCATTTTTACAGACAATTCAAGGAGGCTCATAAAGCCTCCTTTTTCTTTGGGGCAATCATTACTTCGTTCCTTATGTATGGGACAAAATATGGGGACATATTTGGCATCCCTTCTGCAATTATTCACAGTAAGGCTCAACACATTGGATTTGAGTCTATTTTTGGGGCATATTTACCCAATTTATGAGATACTAGGTAAATAAAGGAGTCATTTTGTCACAGTCTAACAAACCCGTCATTTTGGTTATAGATGACGATAATGAAATGAGAGAGATGACGATCGAGTTTTTAAGTCGATCCGGTCATCATGTGATTGGATTCGAACTCGCCTCAGAGGCTTTTAAAGCACTTAATAATGAAGGCCCACATCCAGTGGACATCAATATGGTCGATGTCATTTTATCTGATGTGAATATGCCAGAGATGGATGGACTAGAGTTCGTTGAAAGAATCAAAAAGAAAGACTCTGATATACCAGTTATATTGGTAACTGCATTCGGAAGTATCGAAACTGCCATCGAAGCAACAAAAAAAGGTGCTTACGATTATGTCACTAAGCCATTTAAATTAAATGAACTTGCTGTGACTATTGAACGAGCACGCTCTTTTAGAAACTTAAAACGAGAAAACCAAGCTCTTAAAGAACAAGTTGAAACAAAACTAAAGGGTAAGCTCATTGGTCAGAGTAGAGCTATGCGCCAGGTTTTCGAGATGATCGAAAGAATCTCAAAAGCCCAGGCCAATGTTTTGATCACGGGTGAAAGTGGTACGGGTAAGGAAATCGTTGCTCGCGCCATTCATGAAAATGGACCTAGAAAAAATAAACCTTTTGTGGCAATCAACTGTGCGGCTATTCCAGCAGAACTTCTAGAGTCGGAACTTTTCGGTCACGCCAAGGGATCATTTACAGGTGCGGTCGCTCAAAGAAAAGGTCTTTTTGAAGAAGCCCAAGGTGGTACCATTTTCTTGGATGAAATTGGTGATATGGAAATGGCTCTTCAAGCAAAACTTTTAAGAGTACTTCAAGAGAAAACTATCCGTGCGGTTGGAGACAACAGAGATAAGCCAATTGATGTTCGTATCATTTGTGCGACTCACCAGGACCTTAAGAACTCTATTAAAACCGGTAGTTTTAGAGAAGACTTATTCTATCGATTAAGCGTAATTCCAATAACAATTCCAGCTTTACGAGAGCGTCGCGAAGATATTCCTATTCTAGCTCAATTCTTTTTAAATAAGTACAAGCAAGAGAATAGCTCTCCGGCTTCAAGCTTTTCAACTGAAGCGATTCGAAGATTGAGTTCAGCACCCTGGGAAGGGAACGTAAGAGAACTTGAAAACATCATTGAACGAGTTGTAGTTCTTGCTACAAAACCAGTCATTGAAGCCACGGACTTACCTCTGAATCAAGACCTCAGTGCTGACGAGTTTTTTGCCAATGCAACGGATGATCTTCCGACAATTGACGAATTAGAAAAAAGATATATTAGATTGGTTCTAGATAAAACTAATGGGCGCAAAGAAAAAGCAGCACAAATTCTAGGAATCAACCGTAGAACTCTTTATAGAAAAGAACGAGACTTTGGTTTCGTAAAAATGGAAGAGTAAAAATTACGGAAATGAGACGAGCTAAAGCCAAGCAGTAATGCTTGGCTTTTTTTTCACAAAAAATTTAAAATCAATTATGCAATTGCTTGAGTAACGGCTGAAGCAACTTTACTCAATGGAAATGGTTTTGTTATGAAAGCGTAGGCTCCATTTGAAAGTGCATCTTGCTCGTAATAAGGAGCACTAAAAGCCGAGATCATTATGACCGGAATTCTCTGATCAATCTGTTGTGTTTCCACTAAAAGATCAATACCACTAATATCTGGCATACAGATATCACTAACAATAGCGCTAATTTTCTCACCCACAGGGAGGCTATTAAGATAACTCAAAGCTTCTTTGGGTTCAAAAAACCCTCTTACCTTAAACCCTTGGCTTGAAAAATACTCTTCGAGTACCGCAAGCATCTCTTTGTCATCGTCAATAATTAGAATGGTTTTGTCTTTCACAAAAAGCCCCCAAATAAGGTTCCACTAACCTATATTGCGAGCGATATGCCACCTCAAAACGTATCAGTTCGATTTAGCTTGGGCTTTGGGTAATTTCACCACAAACTCGGTCATTTCAGCCCCGTAATTATAGGAGAGGTCTCCAGAGTGGGATGAGACAATAGTTCTCGAAATACTAAGACCTAAACCAGTGCCTTGACCAACTGGCTTGGTTGTAAAGTACGGCTCAAAGGCTTTATCTAGTTTTTCTTTATCAATACCAGGGCCTGAATCTCTGACTTGAATTTCTATATCATCGGTTCGATCTACTAACTCAATTTCAATAAAGCGTTTTCCTTCGTCAACACTCTTTGTTGCATCACATGCGTTACTCAAAAGGTTTACAATAACTTGTCCGATTTCAGCTTCGCGGGCTTGAATAACTGGATTCGACGACTCATCAGAAATCATCTTCACTTTTACTCCAAGCTTTCTAAACTTCTCCGTCGAAAACTCAATAACACCAGAAATTAAATCTTTGATATGGACCTGACTAAAGGGATCTTTAGAACCATCTCTCGAATAAGCCCTTAATCCACGGATAATTTTTGACATCTTGTCAGTCAAATTAAGTACCTTGTTACAAATATCGTTTGCATATTCAGCATCCAGCTTACCATCATCTATTTGCATTTGAAGTAGCTCAATACGTCCCCTTAGCGCTCCTAGAGGGTTTCCCAGCTCATGCGCTATACCAGCAGCCATTTCGCCTAGGGCAGCCATTTTTTCCGAATACATGGCTTTAGATCGCTCTGTTTCGATTTGTTCATGTAAAGACTTTCTGTCGGTAATGTCTTTTCGAATCGCCATGTATTGGTAAGGTTTTTTTTGATCATCTAGAAAAGGAACTATTGTCGTTTCAACCCAATAAAACGATCCATCTTTAGCTTTGTTTTTAATCTCACCGTTCCAAACCTCGCCACGCCCTATTGTCTTCCAAAGTTCTTTGAAAAAATCACGAGAGTGGTAACCTGAATTTAGTATTCCATGGGTTTCCCCGATTAACTCATTTTCAGAATACTTGGAAATCTCACAAAATTTATTATTCACAAAGGTTATTATGCCTTTTGTATCTGTAAGAGCTACTATCGAAGATTCATTAATTGCATAGTCTAAATTTCGGAGATGCTCTTCTGTATTATGGATTTTATTTGG
>CAZFYV010000181.1:0-7644 GCA_964523195.1 uncultured Pseudobdellovibrionaceae bacterium | reverse complement strand
CTAGAAAGATCTTCAACGATAACATCTGAAAAGTCAAAGTTACCAATATTAGAACCACTTACGGAGCTATCAAATTGATACCAGTCTGGCCCAGACGACATATAATTCTCGCCAAAGTCTAAATCTGTCTTCAAAAGATTGCTTTCAGCAGCCTCTTTTAAGCGATTGAACCATTCGCTCCGAATCCCTAAGGCGATCGCATAAGGTAAAAGTCTTTCAAATTGATTTTTGGTGAACTTTTCACCAGATATTTTTTCCAACTCATTGTTATTTGCCAGCTTGATATACTTTTCCATTCCAAGCATATAACCACTTAGCTTAAAACCACGTCTGGTTTTTCGATCCATAATATTGCTGAAGACAACCCATGATATCGAAATAATATTTGAACAGGCTAAAATTGAATAAAAATCGACCTTTGCCCAATAGCTTTGTCTGATAATCGAAGATATCTCCTCACTACTCCCCATGATCATCACAATACCAATCATAATCTGCATAGTAATCGGTACAAACATTCCCCTCTTACTCTTCAATCTGTATTCACTAATATCAAAAATGTAGAGAAACATCCGAGAAACAACAAACCCTGGGATTCCCCCTACGAAGAAGAGAACGTATACAAAAGCGGTTGAAAACACAGATTCCTGGGCTGCAAAGTAAACTAATACTAATGCGAATACATAGAGAATAAAATTCCACAAACTATTCGGAATTATCATTTCCTCGAGAAGATCCTTAATGGTCCCGTCGTGCTGATTTTTAATATCTTCAATACGATTTCTATGTTCCTTTGAGAAATGAAAAAATTTTGTGTTTTTGAAGAGTCGTGCATAAAGCATTGATTCACAGGTACTAAGAGATCCCTTTTGCACAGGCTTATCAGTTCTGCGCACAATAATATCTCCCTGTTCCCGGGAGATATTTAAAAAACCCTTTTGAGCCAAGGATATAATATCGAGTGACAATGGCTTAAATCCTGCTCCATCGAGTCTTCGACGATCAAAACAATAAAGAAGTCCCGGTGAGTATGGGGGTGCTTCGAATCGGGGTATAATACTTAACGCCGAGTAGTCGACTCCGACCATAAACCACAACAGAAATCCAATCAAAAACAGTAAGAGGCCAAAGAATAGTATTTTGACTTGCCTATATTTCAAACCAAAAAAGTTGGTACTCTCAGCTCGACTTGGCCCTTTCGATAAGTCTGGTGAATAGCTAACAATAAAGGTCCACCCTTCGGCTGATCCAAGTTCCTGCTCAAGCTCTATCGATATAATTTCATCTCTATTTTCTTGATAGTCAGCAATGTTAGTCGATCCAATTATTCCTGAGTAAACCTTTAAGTCAAAAACAAGGTCTTCTTTCACACTATTTGAAAAGTTTAGAGTTACCGACGATTTCTCTATTGGAAAGTTCCAAAAGTTACCTGTAACATTCCAATCTATCGTATGACTCGAAAGCGATTTATTCACAATATCTGGCACGCGATATTTAATCGAATATTTGTGTTCGCCGGGTCTAATCTTTTTGAATCGATCGCCTATAAAAAGTCGAATATTCCCAAAAGAAACGTCTTTTAATCGCCAGGTGGCTTTCTTGCCATTATGGGTAACATCAATGATGTCCACTGGCTTCTCTTCAGAGGTCATTTTATCTTCAGAATAGTAGCGAAAAGGAAAGTCTCTGAAAATTCCTCGCCTTATATTTCTGCCTTCACTATTCACGGTAATAAATTCTGTAACTACAAGAGAACCATCATTGTTTACTTCGATTTCAGAATGAAAGCTTTTGATGACTTCTTGAGCTACGGACTCAATTGATGGAAAACTCAGACAAAGTATGACGAGAAGTGAAATTAAAACCCTATGCAACATCAAAATTCACTTTCTGAGTCGCAACATCAAACTCTAAAAATTTTGCTTCTTGAAATCCAAGCAATCCAGCAACCAGAATATTCGGGAAAGACTCAATTTTAGTATTTAGTTCTCTAACCGTTCCATTAAAGTATCTTCTGGTCATTTGTATATCATCTTCGACATCAACAAGCTGATTAAAAAGGTTTTCGTAGCTCTCGTCAGCTTTGATCTCAGGGTACTTCTCGACTAAAAGCAAAAGACTTCTAAGGCTTTGTGACACTTTTCTTTGATTGTCACTATCCACCAGCTCCCTATTTTGAGACCTCATCTCAACAATCTCCTTGAGAGTTGTCTTTTCGTATACTCCATAATTTTTAGCCACAGAAACTAGATTGGGAATGAGATCATACCTTCTTTTAAGCTGAACATCGATATTGCTCTCGGCTTCTAAAAGGTGATTTCGAATAGAAATCAACCGATTGTAAAGAACCACAATCCACAAAATTAAAAGAGAACAAGAGGTTACAAGAGCGTAAATCAAATTCCGTTCCCCGTCTCCCGAATAAAGGCAATTCGAAAAGGATAATGAGCTCGTTCACCGTTACCCGCCCGAACAGCATTAACAACACTCATAACAACTTCAAAAAGCCAACAAATTCCCAATATAAACATAGTAGTAATAGGAATTATTGCGATCATAAAGGCTGTCGCTATGGAACCATTACTCAATTGCTCCATATTTTCTTTATCTAGGAGAGCAAAAAAACCTCCACCTAGAACAAGAGAAATCAATACTGCGATGACTACAATAATCAGTGGAATTAAAGTCCATGTAAGGTGAAAATTCATGACTTGCCTAGCGTCGGCATCGATCGTCTCGATCTCTCTCTTCTTCATCGTCCACACAATTAGTGGGCCTAAAATGCTTCCAAAAGGAAATACGAACATCGCAAAGGTCGACAAGTGCAAGATAACATGCCAAGAATCATTATTGGAATCATTCCTAATTTGATTTGAATCAGTTTCCATTTCTCACCTATATGTAGACTTTTATTTTTCACTAAATAGATAACGGGCTCAATTCCACCTTGGGACCAAGGTCACATTTTTTTTCGTAAGTAAGACATAAATCTAGAAAACCAAGATCATAGTTCGATGCAAAATTTTCCGCAATTTGACAGATATATAGCCTAATCATCGAGAATATATAGAGGGATGGGAAAAGGGAGAAACTATGAAAATAATGTTAGGTCTATTCACATTATTATTTGTTATTTCGTGCTCAAAGAATAATCAAACTGCCAAAAAGGATGACGACCTTCGCAACGGGGTTAAACCTTTTAGTGGAATTTTAGTCACTGATGAATTCGGTGTTCCATTAAGCGATGTAAAAGTTCTTATAGGCTCCAAGCCCGATGTCCCATTTGCTAACAACATTTTTGTTTCCGGCCCCTCAGGAGAAATTGGATTACCAGACGAATGGTCTACGCCAGAGACAGTGACACTTGTTCACTCAGAATATGTGACCACATCCTATCTAAACATATCACCAGGGCCACTTAACTTCAGAATGCGATTAAAGTCTCAAGACAGTAATTTAAAGATTAAAGGTGAGGTCAAGAAATTCACAAAAGTTGATCAGGATGGAATGATCGACTTAGGATTAGTCTTCCCTGCTATTCGCGTAGCGGAAATCATTAACTTTTCGATCAACGACTATATAAGTCCAAATACAGATGAAATATCA
This sequence comes from uncultured Pseudobdellovibrionaceae bacterium, assembly GCA_964523195.1. Classification (GTDB taxonomy): domain Bacteria; phylum Bdellovibrionota; class Bdellovibrionia; order Bdellovibrionales; family JAGQZY01; genus JAUHWN01. Next base: position 4,038 of record CAZFYV010000181.1, on the reverse strand, counting down.
GTACTGGGGCAAAAACTTAAAATACCTTCAAATATTAGTATTCCAGCCCAAACAGAATGGTATGGATTTATTAGAATCAGACTCAACAAACCCGAGTATTCGATTAGAGTCAATAGCCTTGGAGTGCATCATGTTGCCGCGGTTCAAGCTCGATTCGATCTTTCAGACATGATTAGGGAAGCACGTAAAAGTGATCTGGATCCATTTACGCTGCTAAACATGATTGAGTTTAAAAATGGAAATGCTCAAGATGTAATTTTCAATTCAGGTTCAAGACTGAAGAAAAATATAGATGTCTCTGGAACAAAATTTCCAATCAACACTAGTCACAAGATGACTGCATTTACACAGAACGACATGGTTCTTGGAATCAGTCTCATACGGTCAGGGTTTAAGTATTATCCTTCGGATATAAAGCTACTAAACGGTTCAACAGAAACAGATCTCAAAAGTGACGGTGATCCCCGTGGTAAACTTGTTTACATTCAAAGGGGAAAAGATACTGAGACGACTGGACCAAGTGTAGACCGACTGAGTGGTAAGATTCTACCGAACAACCAGAGTCAATCACCTCAGATGCTAACCATCATTCCCCAGCCCATCGCCCATTCAGATATCGTAAGCTCAACACCTCCTACTAAAGTTAACCATATCGAAACTGGGTCCGTAGCAATATTAAGCCAACTGAGCTTTGTCGATACTGGATCTGTCAAATATGAGAAGAAACAAAAGTTGTGGGAGGTTTATCGAGGTGACTGGAATGGCGACTTTGAACTCCCAGATTGGTCTGACGCAGAGCCGAGACAGGCTGGGCTTTCCTATCGCTGGGAGGTCATCTACCTAGCGGACGATCAAAACCCACCAACAAACAATAGTCTAGGGCCTCAAATATTTGAAAACTCTACTGACTTTTCTAAAAATGCTATCGACTTCGTTTACTAGGCTCGTTTAAAATAGTCCTATGAACCTACTATCGATATTAAAATTGAAATTGTTTGCTCTATTAGTAGCTATCCTATGCTCTGGCTGCTCTTCTATGCCTGAGAAAAAGCCACTATCATACTCTAAGGTTTATAAAGCAAAATTTGAAGAGGTTTGGAGAGCTTGCCAACAAGCACTTATTAAATATCCGATGAGAATTAACAATATGGATACCGGTATCTTGCAAACTGAATTCATAAAAGGCAACCGAGCCTTCAAACCACCAACGATGAAAGAAGATTACTCTTCAGGATATCGATACCGACTCAAACTTCGATTAGTAAAAGGTAACCTATCAAAAAGCAGAGAAGCAGTTAAAGTTACAGTAGCTAAAGATACAGAAATCAAAACTGACTTCTTTTCTGATCCTAAAAGACTTGAATCTGACGGACTTGAAGAAAAGGTCATCCTCTACCGAATTGAAAAAGAAATCTCTGTCGAGCGGGCTCTGCAAAGAGCCCAAAAGAAAGCTAATAACTAAAGCGTCGATTTATTTGTTTCGTACCATTTCTTCCAATAGCTTGCCTTGAAGGTACTCGGTTCATCAGTCTTACCCAACTTAATCCTATGAATAGACTCCAGGGCTTTAACACTAGCTGTTCTTACTTCGTCGTCCTTATCATCAAGAAGTTGAATAAAACGAAAACTCTGCGCTGGAGACGCGATCTGCGAAAGAGCTTCAACAATTTTTGGTCTAATAAAAAGGCTTTTACCTCTATGAAAGTTTTCTTTTGAATGTAGCTTCTGCCAAAGTATTCCCAATGTCGACTTATCTTTAATTCGCTTAAGTACCTTTGTAGCAGCTACTCTTACGAGCAATGATTGGTCATTATCTAAAAACTGAGAGGCCCAAATTTTGGCCTTTGCCCGATCTACCCTGGCCAGCGCATAAAGTCCTGCAGATCTAACGAACCATTGGCTATCTACAAGACTTCTCTCTATTTCAGGCATAGCTAAAGGACCACCGATACGCGCCATACTAATGATTGATCTCCATCTAGCTTCCATTGAGGCTCTCTTATTGAAAGCTATGGTTCTCAAGTTTTTATACCCTTTTGGCCCCTGATTCATGATGGTCTGAATTCGGTTTTTAAACGGCAGCGAAAGAGCAGCTTCAGTTTGCTCGATAGGTACCTGTCCCGGAAATATCTTTTGAATCGCGTTGCGGTCCAACTGATTCTTCTTTAAATCTATTTTTTCTGGTTTAATTTTGATTTTTGTTTCTGCTGCATTTGAATTATGCGGAAAAACTAGAATGCAGAAAAGAGCTAAAATAATGTTTGAGATATGCAGATCCGATTTGGCAAAAACCATAGATGTCCCTTTCCTTGGGTCGACCTAGGAGGACTCTTCTTGATCCTCCATTTTTTCAGCTTCTGCCACAAGTTTATCGGTATCCAGTCCGGATTCCAAGGTATTATCTCCTGAATCAGCTTCCGCTTCCTCTAATGACGCCATTTCAGCCATCACTTGCTCTGGATCAACAATTCCTGATCCTTTACTGTCAGGATCAGAACTCGCTTCCACCCCATCATTTTCAGATGGAACCTCTTCTGCCTGAGATTCTTCAGCAGGACTTTCGCCCTGCTCAACTTTCTTTTGATCATCAACGGCAGCTGCAAATTCCGCCATTATGCTGTCTTGCTCATCATCTGACGAAGAATTTTCTTCAGACTTGGCTTCCTCTTGAACTTCTTTAACCGCTTCGTCGGCTTTTTGCTCAAAACCACTTGCAGCCTCTTCTCGAGGGTCACTTGCTTTTTGACTTTCAACAGCTGCGGCAAACTCCGCCATAATATCATCATCAACAGCACCTTCTCCGGCGTCAGCAGGTTCTTCAGCAGGCTGCTTAGCTTCAACTTTTCCATCTTCAGCAAGAGCATCTTCTATACTTGTAATTTCTTCTTCACCACCTGAAGAACCACCAGCATTTCTAAGTGCTTCGATTTCTGCTTTCAGTTGAGCATTCTCTTCTTTGTACATAGACAAATCAGCAATATCGTCTTCGATGATTTCGTACTCAGCAAGCTTTGCCTCTAGCTCTTCTATTTTTGACTGAATCTCTGGTGACATTTCTCCAGATCCGCCGGAGTTTTGAGCGGCTTCCTGTTGAATGGTTTCAATTGAGGACTTTAATTGCAAAATTTCATTCTTCTGTTGTTCGATTGTCGTTTGAAACTCTGCCCGCTCTTCGTCATTCATGCTTTCGAAAGCCACTGTGTCCAAGCCACCACCTGGTGCAACCATTCCTGGTGGCATGGCAACAGAACTTGCTTTTACTTCTGTTTGCTCTAAAACGCGCTTTAAGGTGCCCTCTAGATCTGAAAGATCCGGCACTCCTTCAACAGATTTTGGATTCTTTAAATTTACCAAAACAATTGAAATAGAAATAAGTATCGTAATCCCAATTAGAACGGGAATGTAGATATCACTATACTGGTACATAAACGAAAAAATACTGTCTAAATCCATCGCTACAAATATTGTGTCTCCTATCCGCTAAAAAGACAAGAAATCCGAACAATTACGGCTCTAAGGAGAGTCGTTGATTTCACCACTTTTCCTGTGCTAAGGTCTGCCCAAAAGGAATGAATATGGCACTGGATCTAATCTTAAGAAACGCGAAAACTATTTTTTCTGACTACCAGAGCGACTCCTACTCCCATGAGTGGAAAACCGTCGACATCGGAATTAAAGGACAGGCCATAGTCCAGATCAATTCAAAGATCACAGAAACTGCCTCAAAAGAGATCGACTGTACTAACCAGCTCGTACTTCCAGGGGTCATCGATTCACAGGTGCACTTCCGTGAACCAGGCCTTGAGCATAAGGAAGATTTAGAATCGGGAACACGAGGAGCGGTAGCCGGTGGCGTTACTTCAATCTTCGAAATGCCTAATACAAAACCTTTAACAATCACAGCCGACACGATTCAAGATAAAATTAATCGAGCTGAGGGTAGAGCATGGTGTGATTTTGCTTTTTTTGCCGGCGCTACTCCTTCTAACTCCGATTTGTTAGTAGAACTTGAGAAATACCCAGGGGTTGTTGGTGTCA
>CAZFYV010000180.1:0-7711 GCA_964523195.1 uncultured Pseudobdellovibrionaceae bacterium | reverse complement strand
AGTCTCGCCTCTACCTTCTTTCGATGAAGCTGAAGAGTTCGATTGAAATTTGATGGGTCGTAAATTTCATAAACCTTTGAAGCTTCTCCATCCTGTTGCAAAAAACCTCTTAGGTCGTAATTCCAATTCACATAATCATTTTCAGATTTGTACAGTTTGAATAAAAAATCCTTTTTGAAGTCAATTTTAGACTCAATTAGCTTTTTATTTTTAAAAGTAGAATTTACTAATGGAATTATTTTTTTAGCAGTCTTTTTAAAGATATGGATTTTAGACTCACCAGCGTTTCTGATGTCCCGAATGAGGTCAGAGTTCGAATCATATACTACCAGTCTCTCGTATTCTACGTCGGCTGCCACATTCCACCCTATGAAAAGAATTACTGTTGGCAAAAAAACCAACAGAGAACTTCTATGAATATGCTTAAAAACACTCATAGTTTTTGAGATTACACTATTCCTTTGGAGTTGGACAACCAGGATATGCAGCTAAATCGGCAAGACATTCAGTCTTAAGGTTTGGTAAATGACCTTCACCATGGTGTAGTCTGTCCATATATTCACCTGTAACCGTATCGATCTTCTCAAAGCTAATTTTTTCTTTAGTGACCACGGGGGTGTAAATTGTAATTTCTAATTTGTATCCGTAGTGGTTGTGACTACCATCTCGCTCCATGGCTGGAGTACAGATACAACTCACAATGGGATCTGGAACAGTAATCAGGTCTAAATTTAACTCAGCTAAGGCTTGATTTGAGAAAAACCAAATCGAAAAGATACTTAAGAAAACACTAAATATTTTCATCACTTTTCCTTACTGCTCAAGCTGTTGTTTATTACAAAGTGGGTTCTTTTCGTATTCCTCAATACACTGAGCCCTTAATTCTTCTCTTCGCGAGCTACTGGCATTGTAGTCAATAAAGTCGATATATACTGGCTCCTGTTTCTCGAAGCTAACCTTCTCGGGAGTCATAATGGGAGTGTATATTGAGATCGTGAGTCGCTCTCCTTGAAACACATGTGTATGTGTTTCATTGGCAAATGAACCACAAGAACAGGTTACAATTGCTTCAGGCATTGTTATTTGACCGAGATCTAACTCAGCCTTAGCGATTAGAGAACAAGTGGTTGCAAAAAGTAATACAATAAAAGCTTTCATATGCTATCCCAAAAGTAAGATTTCAACGTTTGGGGAAGCCAAAATTCAAATATCGTACCTAAAACACATAAAAAAAGCTGAGGCCTACTGGCCTCAGCTCAAAATAAACTAATCTAGAGCCACTTACTATTGAAGCTGTTGGTTTGTATGCCCCGTATATTGTGCTCGGAGGCCCAAAGTGGCGTCAGTGCGCGCTTTAAAGATATCTTTTGCACTCTTGATATCAAGGGCATTGACCAAGACTTGATCCACGTGATCGACCAATACGATTTTAAGATCTTTGCGAACTTCTTTAGGAATATCCTCAAGATCCTTCTCGTTTTCTTTCGGGCAAATGATGGTTTTAATTCCACCTCTATGGGCCGAAATGATCTTCTCTTTTAACCCACCAATTGCTAGAACTCGTCCACGAAGAGTAATCTCTCCGGTCATGGCCACAGTTCTTTTTACTGGAGTCTTAGTAATAGCAGACACAATCGAAGTGGTTATAGCACAACCTGCGGATGGTCCATCTTTTGGAATAGCTCCCTCTGGGACGTGAATATGAATATCAATCCCAGCAAAAAAGTCTTTATCTAAACCAAAAAGTGGTCCCCGAGACCTTACATAACTCATAGCTGCAGAACATGACTCTTTCATCACGTCACCAAGTTGGCCAGTCACTGTGAATTTCCCGCGACCCGGAACAACTGTAGCTTCAACAGCTAACAAGTCTCCACCAACTTCGGTGTATGCCATACCGTTAGTCAGACCAACTTCGTTGACATCTTCAACCTTACCAAACTTGTATTTTTGAGGTCCCAAGAACTCTTGAACTTTCTTAGGAGTAATTGAAACACCTTTTGATTTAGTTGTTTTCTTAGACGTCTTTTTAGAGCCTTCTTTCAATTTCGAAACAGCTTCACTCTTAACAATGTCTCGAGCAACTTTTCTACAGTTTGTAGCAATAACTCGCTCGAGGTTACGAACTCCAGCTTCTTTCGTGTAGAAACGGATAATTTCTTTGATTGCGGCATCTGTGAAAGTGACTTTGTAGTCATTTAATCCATGTTTTTCAATTTGCTTAGGAATCAAATACTTCTTAGCAATATTAAGCTTTTCACTTTCAATATAGCCCTCAAGAGAAATCACTTCCATACGATCAAGAAGCGGTCTTGGAATCGGATACAGTGAATTCGCTGTTGTAAAAAAGAGAACTTTAGACAGATCATAATCAACTTCGAGATAGTGATCATTAAACGTTCCATTTTGCTCAGGATCTAGAACCTCTAAAAGGGCTGCAGACGGATCACCTCTAAAATCGTTACTCATCTTATCGATCTCATCCAAGAGAACCAAAGGATTACCATACTCTGTTTTTCTCAAGGCCTGAATAATCTTACCTGGCATCGCGCCCACATAAGTTTTCCTATGACCACGTATTTCTGCTTCGTCTCTAACCCCACCAAGGGAGATTCGGGCAAAACCACGATTCAATGCTTTTGCTACAGACCTTGCTAGAGACGTCTTACCAACACCGGGAGGTCCAACCAAACAAAGAATCGGACCGTTAATCTTATCTGAAAGAGCTTTCACAGCGATATGTTCGATGATTCTCTCTTTCACTTTCTCTAAGCCCCAGTGATCGTCATCGAGGACTTCTTGAGCATAATCGATATCAACCTTTTCTTCAGAGTAATTCTCCCAAGGAAGACCAAGCATCCAGTCGATATAATTTCTCACGACCGTTGCTTCTGCACTCATTGGAGACATCATCTTAAGTTTCTTGAGTTCTTTAAGGGATCTTTTGCGAGCCTCATCCGTCATTGGCTTAGCTTTAATTTTTTCTTCTAGCTCCATGAGTTCAGACTGGTAATCATCTTTCTCACCAAGTTCTTTCTGAATGGCCTGCATTTGCTCATTGAGGTAGTACTCTTTTTGCGAGCGCTCCATTTGCTTTTTAACTCGTGAGCGAATTTTCTTTTCAACTTCTAGTATTTGAATTTCACCAGTCATTAAGCTCAAGAGCTCTTCTAAGCGCTTACCAGGATCTCCAATTTCTAGAATAACCTGTTTCTTTTCAAGTTTAAGGTTAAGCTGAGCAACAATAATATCTGCAAGCTCACCTGGCTTTTCAATACTTGATACTCGCATTAAGATTTCAGGTGGAATTCTTTTATTGAGCTTCACGTATTGCTCAAAAGTAGACTTAACTGACCTCATCAAAGCTTGAGCTTCAACGATTGTTGTTTCGGACTCTTCGATATCTTTTACTTCAACCACAAAGAAGTTATCAGTTTGCTTAAAGTCCTCAATGTAAACTCGTTTTTGACCTTCTACTAAAACCTTTACGGTTCCATCAGGCAGCCTCAGCAACTGAATAATAGATCCAACGGTTCCCACTGAATAGACTTCATCAGCTTCAGGGTTGTTGGTTTTGGCGTCTTTTTGTGCAGCAAGAACAATGTTTGTTTTCTTGCTCATGGCCTCTTCGAGAGCATTGATACTTTTTTCCCGACCCACAAAAAGTGGCATCATCATATGGGGAAATATTATGAGATCTCTAAGGGGTAAGAGTGGTAATTCGTACTTTTCGCCTTTGGTTTTGATATCGCCCACTAAAATCTCCAATCCTTTGCGATTCGATCATTCAGCGGGCTTACAGCGGCTTTGACTTTTATGCGTGCTTTTTAAGCACTTTCAGCAGATCCGTCCTTCGGTTTTTTAACATCCTCAGAATCGGAGTGACCACCTTCGCCTTGAATGATCCGTGGTTTTGCACCATCAGTGATGCAATCTGCTTCAATTATACATTCCTTCACGTTATCCATGCTAGGAATTTCGAACATAATATCGAGCATTGCATTTTCTATAACACCTCTTAGACCTCTAGCCCCTGTCTTACGGTCCAAGGCTTGTTGTGCAATCGCACGTAAAGCGTCTTCAGTAAATGTTAACTCGACATTTTCATAACTAAACAATTTCTTATACTGCTTACTTAAAGCATTTTTAGGTTTCACTAAAATTTCGATAAGAGCATCAATTTCAAGGGGTTCTAGAACTGCTACAACAGGTAGACGACCGATGAATTCTGGAATTAGTCCATAACGAGCCAAGTCGTCCGGCTCTAGCTTCTGCATAATGTTGAAGCCTTCATTTTCTTTTTCAGCCTGGGACTTGATATCAGCAGCAAATCCCAGAGTTTTATTTGAAACCCTAGACTCGACTAGCTTATCTAGACCAACAAAGGCTCCACCCGCGATAAACAGGATGTTTGAAGTATCAACTTGGATAAATTCTTGTTGAGGATGCTTTCTTCCACCTTTTGGAGGAAGGTTTGCCACTGTCCCTTCAAGAATTTTTAACAATGCCTGTTGAACCCCTTCACCTGATACATCTCGAGTAATAGATGGATTCTCTGACTTTCTAGTGATCTTATCAATCTCATCCACATAAATCACACCACGTTGAGCGCGCTCAACATCGTAATCTGCGGCTTGAAGTAAATTTAAAACAACATTCTCAACATCCTCACCCACATAACCAGCTTCTGTGAGGGTCGTGGCATCTGCCATGGCAAATGGAACGTTAAGAATTTTTGCAATCGTTTGAGCCAAAAGCGTTTTACCTGATCCAGTAGGTCCAATTAAGAGGATGTTCGACTTTGCTAACTCAACATCATCTTTCTTTTTTCCACCGGTAGCATTGATACGCTTGTAGTGGTTATGAACCGCAACGGAAAGGGCCTTTTTGGCAAACTGCTGACCAATGACATAATCATCTAAGAAATTTTTAATATCGATTGGCTTTGGAACCTTTAGATTCGCTTTGTGCGAATCATCTCTTTCACGCTCCTCTTCGATAATGTCATTACAAAGCTCAATACACTCATCGCATATGTAGACCCCTGGGCCTGCAATAAGCTTTTTAACTTCGTTCTGACTCTTTCCGCAGAAGCTACATCTTAGTAAACCATTTCCGTCTTTTTTGCTCATCTAACTAATCCTTCGCGCTTGCTTTTCTTGCTTCAACAACGCTATCACAAAGACCAAGCTCAACTGCTTCTTCTGGGCGCATGAAATAATCACGCTCCATACGGTCTCTTAAGAAATCAAAATCTTTGCCCGTGTGACGGACATAAATGTTTGTTAGTTCTTCTTTTGAACGAACAAGTTCTTTTGCATGAATCTCAATATCAGTAACCTGACCTGAAATTCCTCCACCCATGATGTGTGGTTGGTGAATCATTACTCGTGCATGTGGTAGGCAATATCTTTTGCCTTGAGTTCCACCCGCTAAAAGAAGTGAACCCATGCTCGCAGCCAATCCAATACAAGTTGTAGAAACATCACATTTCACAAATTGCATAATGTCGTAGATTCCAAGACCCGCAGATACACTTCCACCTGGTGAATTGATGTACAACTGAATGTCTTTATCAGGGTTATCTGCTTCTAAGAAAAGCATTTGCGCTACGATGGCATTAGCCACGTCATCAGTTACAGGAGTCCCCAGAAAGATGATTCGATCTTTCAAAAGTCTCGAGTAAATATCGTAACTACGCTCTCCTCTAGGTGTCTGTTCGACTACGATTGGTACTAACGCCACTGAACACTCCTTCCATTGTGATACAAGCTGCTTCATTCAATATGAGTCTGAAACTTCGAGTGACAAGGTACTTTTCGGCTTTTGAGAGGCTTACTTTATGATCTAAAAAGACCTTCACTGAGATTCATCTCTATGGTACTCCCTTAGTCTTACGTAAAACGTCTATGTTTTTCTAATGCAACGCAATATAGGGAGGCTTTGTGCAACTTCAAATTCAACTGGCTAACAAGATCCAGCCAAAAACTCAGTGCCAGGTCCTTTTTGTCTCTCAAAAGGGTACAGGTGATCAAGGCCTGAAGCTTAACAACATACCAAAAGACATGCAAAATATTGTAAAGTCTGCTGAAAAAGACGGAAATTTCTCTGGTGGAATGAATTCGACGCTCTTAATACGGAGTTATGCTTCCGAATTTGATCACAACATTCTATTCATTGGTCTAGGTCCAGAAAAGAGTTTCACTTCTGAAAAAGCCAGACAAGTGAGTGCGACTGTCTTGAAATCGCTCAAAACCATCAAGTCGGAAATGTCTTGTGTTGAAGTCGACGGAATGTCGATCAACAAGGTGGGTGGAGCAGATTTACTAAAAGCTGCTGCAGAGGGAATGACTCTTGCGAATTACGTTTTTGATAACTGTAAATCTCAAGATAAGAAAGCCTCTAAAAAGAAAAAATCCGCAAAAGATAAAGGTATGATGGTTCACCTCATCTCAAAATCTACCAGTGCTTCGAACAAAAAAGCGGTTGAAGCTGGTGTAACAATCGGTGAAGCCACTAACTTTGCAAAATACTTAGGTGATATGCCTGGAAACCTTATGAACCCTGCAATCTTAGCTAAAGAAGCACAAGATGCTGCAAAAGGAACCAAGTTAAAAGTAACTGTCTGGGACAAAGCTCGAATCAAAAAAGAAAAAATGGGTTCGTTTTTAAGCGTGAGCCTTGGTAGTGATGATGAACCAAAATTCATTATGATGGAATACAAAGGTGCCGCAGCTTCTAAAAAGCCAATTTGTTACGTTGGTAAAGGTTTAACTTTCGATTCTGGTGGTATTTCAATTAAGCCGTCAGGTGGAATGGAAGAAATGAAGTACGATATGTGTGGTGGAGCTTCGGTCATTGCTACCATGGTCGGAATTGCCAAGCTTGGTTTAAAAGTAAATGTCATCGCGTTTGTACCGGCCACTGAAAATATGCCTGGTCCATCTGCGAATAAACCTGGCGACATTGTTACAGCTAGAAATGGTAAAACCATCGAAGTTAACAACACAGATGCTGAAGGTCGTTTAATTTTGGCGGATGCGCTTGTTTACGCTTCTGAGAAAAAGCCAGCTTGGATCGTTGATGCAGCAACACTCACTGGTGCCATGGTTGTTTCTTTGGGTAACGTGTTTACTGGATACTTCACAGATAACGATGGGATTGCCAAAAAAGTAGAGTCTGCAGCGAATGACTCTGGAGAGCGCGTTTGGAGAATGCCAGTGGTTGAAGACCACGCCAATGATATGAAAGGTGCTTACGGAGATCTTTCTAACTTGGCAGCCTCTAGAGGTGCTGGAAGTTCTACTGCAGCAGCTTTCTTAAAGCAGTTTGTAAATGAAGATATTCCTTATGCTCACTTTGATGTAGCCGGAACAGCTTGGAACGCTGGTAATCGATTGACTTACAATCCTAAAAAAGGCGCCACTGGAAGTATCGTTAGAACCTTCATCCAAATGGCGATGAACCATAAGTAGAATTTAAGTTTCAAACTTCGAAATTAAAAAGGGCTCATATCAGAGCCCTTTTTTTATATTTTTTAAGGGAGTCCGGCCTAATAGCCCATGATTTCAGAACAAGTCATCTTACTTGGTTGAAGAATCCATCGAAGACGAGAAAATGCTCTCCTGATTGGCTTTCGTTGATTACTTACATGACCCAATTGCCGTTCCCACTCATCTAAGGCCGCTTGCTCTTCTGGAGTTAGAGGATC
>CAZFYV010000179.1:0-7733 GCA_964523195.1 uncultured Pseudobdellovibrionaceae bacterium | reverse complement strand
GTTCAGAACCAAAAAGATAAGAAGTTCTCCTCGTCGCTTTACGTTTAAAACTGGAGTACTTTCCCCTTTTGTTTTTCTTATTGATAACGACGTTGTAACGGCGGGCATTTTTTACGCGATTCCACTTTATTCCACGGACCGGGTCACCAATGAGTTTCATTGTGCGAGGTCCTTCAAGGGTCTTGGCCTGAATTGAGAACTTTAACGGTGGATCATGTTTATCCGAAAAAGTCTTTCCACGAAAAAGTCCAAAGACTTGCCAACGATAATTATTGTTGATTTTTAGAGGTGTCCGAATCGAAGTGCTTTTGGTCACTTTGGTAAATATTTTTTTACCCTTGCGATCAAAAACTGAAAATTCATAATTTTCAAATCTAGAGTTTCCTTTCCACGAAAAATCTACGGTGGAAACGTTCCCAGAAACACTGGGTTCAATATTATCTCCAGAGCCAGGAGAAACTATTTCAACAGATGGAAATTTCACTAAAAAATTAGCAGGGGCACTATAAGGGCCTTTTGTGCCGCCTTTCTGAACGGAACGCGTACGCATTTGGTATTCACCAGGTTCCAGTTGCAATTCATAATTTGTATTTTTGACTTTGATCACCGATTTAAAGGGCGGGCTTGTTGGGTAGAGCCGCGTAATTTCGATATCATAGCTTTTAGCGCCTTTAACTTTTCCCCAAGATAAGTTCACTTTTCTTTGTGTGTTTTGAGCCCAAGACTGGGGGCAGATAAAGATAAAAATTAAAACAATAAGAAAACTTCGCATGGTGCTCTTCATGTGCAGTGAAGCTCTCTCTTTCAAATCTAAAATTATTCAACTTTAATTTGAATCGTAGGAGCTTCGAGTTCCTTTTTCTTTCTACGTTTTACTTTATCCTTCTTGGAACGATTCTTCAAAGACTTTGAAGTCCGATTTGAGCTTCGATTTGAAGGGGTTGTTGAGACTTTGGTCGCGGTTGGCCTGCGCGCTGTTTGAGCCCGTCTGTTGGAGGCGCCAACAAAGAAAGTCCTAGTTTCTGATGGGTTGGCTTTGGTACCCATGGCTTTTATATTCCAAGTGTAAAGGCCTGGCCTTAAGTTTGGAGTCGTATAGCGAGGAGTCTGACTTGTTGTGGTTAAGTTCCAATCAGAGTCCCTACCTAAATCCTTGTTGCGTGGATTATACCAACCTTCAATCGTAATTTCGTAAGCCTTAGCTCCACCCAGCTGATCCCACATAAGTACCACACCTCGCGAGGAAGCATCACCCGATCGGATAGATTCGTTTTGGAAAGGAAACTTTAGATCGACGATTCTCTGAATCGGTTTCTCGGGGAATACGAAGAAACTTTGTGCAGGACTGGAAAGAAACATATTTCTTTCGCGCAAATATCCCTTGATTCGCCAGTAGTATCTATTTCTTTGGGGTAGATTAATCGTCATCTTAGATTTGTTTTGTATATTGTATTTTTTAAAAATGCGTTTGAAGTTTTTATCCAGAGCAACCTCAAGTTTCACTCTCTCTAGGTAGTCAGTTCTTCCAAATCTGAAAGTCATTCGCTTCGTTTGATCTTGATAAAATCTTTGCCCATTGTTTGGAGCAAATACGACAGGCGGAACAATTCTTACCACTCGAGCTTTATAGGATTGGCTTTGAAGCTTCTGTAGATTTCCCGCCTGAGGTAGAGCTTTCACTCTCCATCTAAAACTCTTTGAAGGGGGTTTAAACCTTATCTGACTTTTGTTGGTTCCTTGAATGACTTTTGTCACTCTGTAGTTACTTCCTCTAGTAGAAGTTTCAAGAACAAATTTGTAGTTTCCACGGATCGGAGTCCACCCTACACGCATGGTTTCTCCAGATCTTAGAAAGAAAGCACGCTGTGATGTGAGAATATTAATCTGGTTTTCTAGTTTCTTAAAACCTTGGTTAGTTAGGATTCCAGTACTCCCTTTTGGGAGCCGTTGAAGGTTGTCGCCAACAAACATTTCAAATTCGTTACTATTCACATTTAGAATCACTTGGCCGAGATTGTTGTAATTAACACTGAATTCGGCTTTTCTGATGTCGATATTGATATCTTGTGCATTTGGGAAGGTTAGATAGACGTCTTTTTTGATATCAGTAGCGCCCCTGTAGTAAAGACCTCCCCTATTAAGTTGGAGCTGAATAAAGTCTCGATTCATATTAAAACCAAGCTTTGAGTTGGGGTCGATATCAATGATCGAGGAACTCACCAATCGAATTGAGGCTTCACCATCACCACCAGTTTCCACGGCTTCGGTACGATAGACCTTTTCCCCTTGAGTGAGAAAAGTCCTTGCAGCTGTACTAAGCTTATTTTTTTGCGAAGAAATTTTGTAGACTTCGTTACCACTGTTGACGAGATAAGCCACAGTTTGTTTAGGAATGACGTCATCATCGGCGGTTTTGTTGAATTCAAACCACACAGTCAACGCAACGATACCGCTGGCTGAAAAGATAAATGGAAAAATAAGTTTCTTAATGACGACATTCATGCCATTTCTTTTATCGGAAAATGGCTCATAAATACTGAGAAGTATTCAGTATTCTTGGTCTTCATGTTTCGAAATGAGACAATATTTTTACATCGGTTTTACCTCTACCTAGGCCATGGTAGGTATCAAGGCCCTTTAGTAAACATAAATACTTAGAATGACGATAAATATTTGATGAATAGTAGTACGCATAACACTACAACTAGAGTTACATTTCCTATTGCAGTGAAACTTGGATTGTTCGCTCTGGGACTACTATCTATTGCAACTGTTCCAATCTTCTTCGAGACTTCAAAAGTTTTTGAGAAAGCATCGACCCAAAGAGAAAAACAATATAATCGTAACAGTGCCATTAGTTTAGCGGATAAAGCCGAGCGTTTAATATGGCAATACGTTGATAAAACAAAACTTCTAGGTGGAATCTTACTTGAGTCAAATGTTCTTGGCTATGCTGAGTTTCAAAAGCTCAATAAACTGTCTCTTGAAGGAAGCAGAGAAGTTTTAGCCGTAGAATTATGGCAGAAGTATGAAAGTGCCAATGGCAATGCTCGTTTTCAAAAAGTAAATCATATTATCAATGGCGGTAAGAGAATTTTTCAGCCACCTAGGGGAATATCTAAAAGGCAAATCTCAAAATTGATCCCAAAGTATCAGCACCTTTTAAGCCTAACGAAAGAGGTTCGATCTCAAGGCATTTTTGATATGGAATCTACTTTTTCTGGTGAGATCGATATAAAGAATGTGAGCTTTTTTAAAGAGCATCTTGCCCTTTTAGTGGCAACTCCTGTTAGGAAGAATGCGGCCAAAAAGATTACTCATATTGCGATCGCCTATGTGGCGCCCGATCGATTGATCAAGGCGGTGCAATCTGATGATGAAAACAGAAAGCTATTTCTTGTGGATTCAGAGGGTAAAATTCTTGTGGACGCGGAGATCGACCGCATGGTTAATCCCGAAGATCTTTCTACGACACACGTGTTAGTTAAAAATGCTTTAGATTCAATCGATGGTGAGGCCCAGGCCGTCTACAAGAACTATAAAACTGGAGAAGACGAAAATCTCATTGGCGACTATGCGAGAAACAGTCTTGGAGTTCTAGCCATCTCTCAAGTTCCAGAATCGGTCATTTTCAAACCCATTGCTAAAGCAAAGCGATTTTCAATTTGGTTTACTGGCGTTATTTTTTGTTTAGCTTTCTTTATGATTTTTGCTTTTTCGATCACCCTAACAGATCCTATTGAAAAGCTCTTTAAACTCACCGAGATGGTCGCTAAAGGTGATTTTACAGTGAGAGCTAGGCAGCATGTGAAGTCTTTTGATGAAGTTGGTCAGTTGGCCTTAGCATTTGATAATATGACTCAAGGTTTGGCGGAACGGCAAAAAATGGAAAGTGTTCTCAATAAGTTCCATGGCTCCGATATTGCCGATAAGCTTATTAAAAGTAATTTGGAATTAGGTGGAGAGAGAAAAGACGTCATTGTTTTCTTTAGTGATATCAGAAACTTTACCAAATTTAGCGAATCAAAAGATCCAGAAGAAGTTGTTGAAGTCCTCAATGAGTACTTTGATATCATCGTAAAAGTTATCGATAGAAACCGTGGTGTTGTGGATAAGTTTATTGGGGATTCGGTAATGGGAGTATGGGGTCTTGATGAACATGAAGATATTGCTGAAAGAGCAATACGGGCCTGTCTTGAACTTCGAATTGCGTTTAATCGATTGAACCATCGTAGAAAACAGAAGAATCTCACCCCTATTCATACAGGCATAGGATTACACTCTGGTAGTGTGATTGCTGGGACTATTGGATCAGAGGATCGTATGGAGTACACAGTCATTGGTGACGCTGTGAATACCGCAAGTCGAATTGAAGCGGCAACAAAGAGTCTTGGAGTTGACATCTTGATTTCTGACTCTGTTTTAGAAAAAGCCCAGAGAAAATTTGTCTCTGAAAAAGTGACAGACGTTAGACTCCCAGGAAAGCAAGATGCGATCTCGTTATATAAAGTCACTGGTTATATTAATGAGCGCGGTGAAGCTGTTAATGTAGAAAACGAATTTCCGGCAGCTAAACCAAAAATGGCCGGCTAAAAAATCGACAAGTTTTCCTAATTTCCTTTCTTTGTTTAAGAAATTTACGAACTCTCCAAGATAAATTCTCAATTTATTTCAAGTAGTTAAAAGATCTATGTAAAGACTCTGGATAACGACCTAGGTCTAGTAAACTTAATGTATGGATCTGGGGTCAATTTTGTTTAGGGATAGAGAAGAGGCGTTCCGTATTGGGGTAGCCTTGTTGCTGATTAGCTTTTTAGCTTTTAAATTGGCAGCTCCCGATTTATCTGAGAAGAACACTTCTTTATGGATAAACAAAGAAAAAGCTCTTGTAGCCTCTCAGGTCTACCCTCTTACGATTACTCCTTTAGACAACAAGATTACAGTGTTTTTGAACTCAACAAAGGATATGGAATCTTTCCAAGTGAGTCTTGATGGTGGAATCACCTGGGCTCCCTTTACCAACTACGTTCAGTTCGATAGCCAGAACTATAAACTAGTTTTACGCACAATGGATTTGAGGTATCGAAGTTTTCTATCTCACTATATGGGACTGCAATCACTTAACAAAATCAGATCATTTTTCATACGAGGCAAGCTCAGTGCAGAAGGCAAGTATTCACAGCCACTTTCTGTGGTTTTATTTTACGATAAATCTAGGCCCGATAATGAAAAGGGACCTCAATTTATAGGTCCCTTGCAGATCACTCAAAGTGCGTCTGAAAACAAACGCCCTTTTATGTAATGACTTATCTCTTAAGAACTTCTCTTAAAGTTGTGTATGGACGCGAGGCTTTTCCATTGTGCTGTTGATTCAAGCGACCAAGTGTTTGAATTCTTTCCTCAGCTAATCGATCTGCCGCTAAATACGTTGGAATATCGTCTCTTTTAGCAATCTCGAAAACTTTAAGAATGTTATCGTAAACTTGTTTTGTCTTTTCGATGGCACGATCAGGTGAGTACCCTTCAAGCTCGACAAATACGTTCATTAAGCCCCCTGCGTTGGCCACGTAATCTGGAGCGTAGAGGATGTCCATTTCTTTAAGCATATCTCCATGTCTTGTTTCTTTTAGAATGTTGTTCGCGCCACCGGAGATCGCTTTACACTTAAGCTTGCCGATAGTGTCATCGTTAACTACGGCTCCAAGAGCACAAGGAGCAAAGATATCACATTCTTCAGTAATGATTCCGTTGGGATCAGCAACCTTAGCACCGAACTTTTGCTCAGCGGCTTTTACCTTTTCTTGGTCAAGATCAGCAACGATTAACGAAGCCCCTTCTTTGTGAAGGAAATCACTAAGGTGATATCCAACGTTTCCAAGGCCTTGCACAGAAATTCTTAAGCCTTTTAACTCATCTGAACCGAACTTCTCCTTAGCAGTCGCTTTAATAGCCATGAGTACGCCGTGGGCAGTATATGGAGAAGGATCACCTGAACCACCGAAGTCCTTTGGGATTCCTGTTACATATGGAGTTTCCATAAAAACATATTCCATATCCTTAACAGTCGTTCCCACGTCCTCTGCTGTGATGTATTTACCGTTCAGAGAATTTACGAAGCGACCAAAGGCTCTAAACATGGCTTCATTTTTCTGTGTTTTAGAATCACCAATAATAACAGCTTTTCCACCGCCTAAGTTAAGGCCAGCTGCAGCTGCTTTATAGGTCATACCTTTTGATAAACGAAGAACATCAATGAGAGCTTCCTCATCATTGCTGTAATTCCACATACGCGTTCCGCCGAGTGCTGGGCCGAGAGTGGTGTTATGGATTGCGATGTATGCTTTTAGGCCGATGTCTTTATTATGACAAACGACAACCTGTTCGTGGGATCCGTGTTCTTCGATAATATCAAATACCATGGCCGAATATGCCTCCGCGTTTAGGTTTAACAACTTGCTCGATTTTGCTGCGTGAGAATATGTATTCAACGTCTTGAGCGCAAGGGAAATCCCTTGTTTGTCCTTCAAATAGCCTAAAAGACTCAGATTTGTGGAACTTTTTCGCGGCATCTGCAAAATATTTATGTTGATTTTTATAAGAACCCATTAATTCAGCTAATGAGGTCTTATATCGCGAAGACTTCGGCCCTAAAAATGGACAAGCCCAGCTGACGACAGCTGGGCTAGATGGGATAGAGTCTTAACTCTATCTTGATAAAAAGTTTAGCAAATTTTATGGGAACCGCAAGTCAGTTGCTAGGTTTCGAATCAAATAAGTACGACATCTAGACAAAAAAAGGATCCCGAATGGGATCCTTCGGAAAAATTTTTGAATTGAATAGAAAGTTAAAAAGCTCTCCAGGCTCTTTAACTCTATGGGCCTTCCGGAACTGGAAGAACTTGATAAATTTGACTGTTGGTTCCCATAAACATCAAGCGTTCTCCTGGACCTGCATACATTGGGTCGTGAGTTTTAGCTCTACCTAAGCGAACAAGAGGGTTTGTACCACCATCAACTGGCAAAGCTCCTCTAGGAATTTCGGTGACCGATAGAGCTGTCGTTGCACAGCCCAAGCCAAATTCTTTAATCGCCGTTCCACCACCATTTAAAGTTTGTGCTCCAAAGATGAGGAGCTGTGAACCATTGTTGGCCACATTAGGAATCAGCGTAACTCCCGCCATTCGGTCGCCAGCACTAAATGAAATTGTATCAGGAGTTAAGAATTGGTTTGCAGAGCCTCCACAGTATCCACCTGAATTATCTTCCCACCCGTAGAAGTTTTGAAAGGCTGCGAATGAACTAATGGGTGTATTCATAGAAGTCTGAAAGAGTTTAATCTCCGAGGAGTCATTGGACATGATACAAGTGAAGTCATCTGCAGTCACTTCCCAAGAGGTATCATATCCGCTTGGAAGGTCTCTAAAGACGGCACCACTTCCTGAGATCACCAGGCCGTGAAGTCTCGCAGTACCTCCATTTTCGCGAGCAAGGACGAGTCGTGAGCCTCCACAATCTCTCATACCTAAGAATTCGTTGGTATTAATATGGGTTGTATTCACGTTGACACCACCTACGGCGTTTGTATCAGATTGATTAGCAGGCATCCCACTCCAATTGGTTCCGTCAAAAGATGGTAGTGTCCGCTGGAATACACCGGCGACGCTGTTAATAGCTTCGTGAGCAAAGACAGTGATTGTCGAGCTTTCACTATAGACGCCTTTGATCAACATAGG
>CAZFYV010000178.1:0-7755 GCA_964523195.1 uncultured Pseudobdellovibrionaceae bacterium | reverse complement strand
GCTGTTACAGATTCCGATGGGGAGACTCGCCCTTACATTATAGATCCATCTGTATCTGATCGACCTATGCCAGTAGATTAATAGAGAAGATTGCTTTCAACCTATGACTCTCCAAGGTCAGTTCAGATTCAGTATGCAAGTCGTTATCGTTTCGGACGAAGTCAAGAATATCAGGATCGAGGCTACCATTCGGATACTATGGTTGGATTTACAGGTAGTGATGCCTATAAAACAGAATACGACCTCAATGACTTTAGGCGTATTCAAGAGCACTATAGGAGTGACAATCCAAATCGGTGTAACTGTGTTGGTCGAGTTCTTAACGAGTTTTGGAGTATGATGCCTGCTGAAACGTCTTCTGTGATTCAAAGTCAGTGCAACCAAATGGATCGTGCTCGACAGTAAATGGTTAGTCTACCAAGGTAAAGGGTCTTCAAACTTAAATTTGGTGCCAACACCTTTATCTGTCCAGGTTTCTGAGGAGCGACCGTATTCTAGTGCGAAATACAATAATCCATCATCACCTTTCTTCGTTGTGCACAAAAGATAGGAATACTTTGCACCTGAGACTGATTTAGTAACTACTATTGCCTTTCGCACAAAAATTTCCTGACCTGCTGATAAAACTAATCCTTTGTCATCTTCGGATCTATCTAAAGGGACAACTTTTTTTAAATAGGGAAGATAACTTGCGCCTCCAATTCCAAATATCCCTTTAAGATCTAAAAGTCGAATATCTTCTTTGAGCTCATGTTTCTTGCCAACAAACTGTTTATAGGGTTCCTCGTCAGACATGTCCTTGAACTTATCAGTCAATATATAAGTAAAAAAACAAATAAGAAGAATTATGACAGCGATGACTAATTTGATCATTCAAAGTCCTTTTTGAGTAGAGCTCCTTAAAACTCGACGCCCTTCTCAGATTTAACATAAACAATACAATCTGATTTGTTCATGCACCAAATTGATGTTTTTGAATTTTTAAGAGTTATCAAGCTTCCTGGTTTGAGAACTGTCTTGGGTTCTTTGTTCGTTTTGATCTCTCCGGAGATGACAACAATCTGAGCTTCTTTACTACTGAGATCTATTTTGTCTTTGTACTTTAACAGTGATCCGATGACTTTTTCTTCAGAATTCTTCCAAAGTGGAACGATAGATGCTCGACCGTATTTAGCCCAAATTATATTTGAAGCGTGAATATTAAATGGATGTTCTCCGTTGTTAAAACTCTGTTTGACCGGTTTTACTAAATAAGGTCCTTTGTCGATTTCAACAAAGGCGATATTGCTTTTGCCTTTTGCCGAAGTTATGTGAGCCTCTCCTGCAGGTTGAGTCCAGTATGAGCTAGCAGGCATCCACATTTTAGCTGCCTTAGGGTCATCATTGTGAATAAGTCCATCAATCACTATTGCTCTATAGGAGACATTGTGAATATGAGGAGGAGAAGAAAATCCATCTACAAATTTAGCTAGAAATGCTGTCTCGACTTCTCCCTTTCGATCACCCCATAGAGTTCCTGCCTGAGGACTTTTATCACCACGAGCAGGATTCAGTTTCTCCCAGTTCACTTTGCTAACAGGTAGTACGGTCGTGTTTTTGTTGTCGAATTTATCAACTGATGAACAGGCCGGTAGAATAAATAGAATTAGTAAAAGGTGAATGGTGCTTTTCATATTCTCCGCCTTTTAGCTTTCTTCAACTAATTTCTTAAGGGCTTCATTCATAGAGTCTAGCATTTTGGGAACGTTTTGTTGTACTTTACTCCACATCATCGGAACCATCATGCCACTAAATGTTTCTTTGTGAATTAATAGTGTGCCTGTTTCAGTCGCTTGAAGTTCAAAAACTTTTCCATTCGTCATTACAAAACCAGGACCCATGGTTGCTGTCCATGTCATATTTTTAGCCTCATCAAAAGTAGTGACCGTTGGCTCATATTTTGGACCGGGCTTTCCATCTTTACCTTCATCACTAACCATTGTGATTGTGAGTTTAGATCCACTTTTAGCGGAACCACTTGAGTCTTTGATAATGGGGCTCCATTCTTTCCACGCAGCTATATTTGTTAGTACATCCCATACTTTTTCTGGAGCGGCAGAAATTTCAATTTGAGTTGTGATAGTTCTGGTTTCCTTACCCATAAACCAAAGTGTTAAGGCACCTAAGAAAAGAACTCCAATAGCTCCGACCATAATTTTCTTCATAAACTCTCCAAATACGAAATTTATAACCATATTAGACAGTTGATTGGAGTTGGTGACAAGATAATAGTTAACTGCTTCTATTAGCTCTTACGTTCTCACTGGCTAGAAAGGCAGTTTCAATAATTCGACTTTCTCGTGTTTCGGGTTTTTTAGCGGACTTAATCCAATACAAGATTCCATGTTTTACGCCTCTGGGAAATGCTTCAAAGTATTTTAGTGCGTTGGGATAAAGCTTGAACTCTTTAAGAAGGTCGTCTGGAACAATAAGTTTGTCTACATCATCTAAAAAAGTCCAACTTCCATCGCGTTTAGCTCGCTTAATAACTTCAAGACCTGCGTTTGTCATCAGGCCTTGTTTTTTGAGTTGTGCAACTTTCTTTTTGTTAACCAGTGACCAAATACTACTTTTTCTTCGTGGGGCAATAAGTCTTTTCGTTCTGAATTCATCTACCTTATAGGGAACACTATCAATCCAACCAAAACAAAGTAGTTGATCGACGAGTTCACTCCAACTGATGTAAAATTCAGGTTTAGATTTTTTGTAAATGACAATCCAAACACTTTCTTTTTGAGTATGGTTATTCTTTAGCCACAGTCTGAGTTCTTTTATTGATCGAACTTCGACTTGTTCCAAATCCTTCATTATCTTTTCTTCGGCATTGATTTTTGATCGATCAATTTTTTAAGACTCTTACCAAACTCAAGAGCTGATGCAGGATTTTGGCCAGTTATCAGTCGGCCATCTTGAATAACTTTTGGACCAAAGTTTTTATCTGCTGCAAAAAACTGAGATCCACGTTCACGCATTTTAGTCTCGAGTAGAAATGGCATGGCTTTATCCAGATTTACTGCTCTTTCTTCAGAGTCTGTAAAAGCCGTCACTTTTTTCCCATCGATCAAATATTTTCCGGTCGAGAGCTTAACATTCACAAGCGCAGCCGGGCCATGGCATAAAGCGCCGACAACTCCTCCTGATTCGTAAATAGAGCTTACAAATTTTTGACTCGTTTTATCGATAGCCAAATCAAACATAGGGCCATGACCACCTGGGAATACGATGGCCTTAAAATCAGAAGGCTTTAAATCACTAAGTGACTTTGTTTTTTCAAATTTGGTTTGAAGTTTTTTGTCTGCCATAAATCGATCATTGAATTCTTTTTCTGAACCTTTTCGACCTTGTTGACTTCGAGGGTCTATCGGAGGTTTACCACCTTTTGGGCTCGCCAAGACAATATCAAAGCCTGCATCTTTGAGGGTATAGTAGGGTTTAGTGAATTCACTAAGCCAAAGGCCTGTGGGCTTTTCTTTACCATCGACCTTCATGGTTGCTTGATTCGTTATGACGAACAGAATCTGTTTGGCAAATGCGTCTATCGTAAAAGTAATAGAACAAAATAATACTAGAAAAAGAATAAATTGGTTAAATCTTCTCATTTGATCTCCTGTACTGTAATGACTATTACGGTTTTGTTTGAAAATCAAATACTGGCGAGAAAAGAGTATAGAGGTGATCCTAAATCACCTCTATTGATTTTTTGGATTACTTCTGTGAATGGAGCCCAATCATATTTCCAGCTGGATCCTTACACATGGAGATAAATCCATGTTCACCTATAGACATTTTGGGCTTTAGGACTTGTCCTCCAAATTCACTTATTCGTGCCTCTTCAACTGAGCAGTCTTCGCAAGAGAAATAAACAAGAGTTCCCATTCCTCCAGGGCTCACACCATCCATTTTACAAATTGCGCCAGAAGCACCGTAGGTCTCATAGTTATCTGGAAATCCCCACATTTCGAGGCCTGGAGTGGAGTCGATTCCAGGGTTGCTAAGTGGTTTCAGCTCAGTTTTAAAAACACTTTGATAAAACTGTTTACCTTTTTCAATATCGTCGACGTATATTTCGAACCATCCAACCATATTCATAGCACTCATCTTTACTCCTTGGTTTAGCTATTGGTTTCTAATCTTGAGAGAATTTATTCTGCTTTTTGATTTTATTGAATTCAAATGGAAAGTTGTTTTATGGGGTCTAGTTATTTGGGAGATTTGTGTCTAGTTCAAAGTGAAATAAACCTTCTCTAAAATAAAACTCTTTACTAGCGATCATTTAGTTTAGAATAATGTTTAAATAGATACTTAAGCACTTTAGGACCTCATTTATGAATAAAGATGAATTGCTTGCAAGATGGGAAAAATCTGAAGAAATTTTAAGAGCAGCCTTCAATCTACTTCCACCTAATTCTGTCGATGCTTTAAGAACCACTAAAAAATTGTTCTTACGATTCCTCGACCATAATGAACTTGAGCTTGCCATGGAACAGCTTGAAGGGCTTGGAGAAGCCAACAAAGTCGGTAATGAGTTTTGGGAGCAGATGATTTTAGCTGCCGAGAATATGGCCTTGGATGAATCTGTTGATTATTACCGAACCAAGCTAAAGAAATAAAGCATTGAAAAGGTGTTATAGCTCTTAAAGAAACTTGGCCATAGCTAGGCAATCGAAATACTCTCCATCTAGTTTTCTATACTTTTTGATGAGACCTTCTTCTTCAAACCCAAACTTTTTATATAAATTGATAGCTGACTTGTTAGACGTGTATACATGGAGCTCAATCTTTTCTAGTCCAAACTCTCTAGATTTATCAATGACTTTTTCTAAGAGTTTAGAGCCAATACCCTTGCCTCGAAATTCAGGCAGAATTCCCATGCCTAGGCCGCCACGATGTCTTTGTCTTGGATTACTTTCTGGAAAGACATCACACCATCCAATAACACGTTCACCGTCTAGAGCGTAAAACACTGGGCCTTTTTCTTTAATAAGTCCTTCTTGAAACGACTTTACCTTTTCTATCGGCGGAGCCTCGATCATTTCAATGTAAATACGCTCGCTTGCAACAAAACTGAGAGCTTCGTAGAAGCTCTCAATATATTTTAAATCGGCGTAGACAATGTTGATGTCTTCCACAGTCAAAACCTTTAGTGCCTAGAGTTTTGATAAAGCTTCAGTGAATTGTTTCCAAGAATCCATATCAGCTTCTTTGTCATATGCTAAAGGTAACTTAAACTTCTTACCCTTCTCGGTTGCTCCCTTGTTTGTGAAGGCATGCAAAGCATTCGGGTAATTTTCGAAAGTATATTTAGCGTCTAGCCCCTTCATTTCTTTGGCAAAGCCTGCGATATCTTCTTTTGTGATCATTGGGTCTTTTGCTCCATTAAAAACCATGACATGAGATGGTTTAAATGTAGATTTGTTAGCTTCCTTCATAGCTTTGAGAGATCCGTGAAAAGAGGCCACTAGATTCATATCAACTCCTGCTCTTGCCATATGCAACACTACTGCTCCACCGAAGCAGTATCCGATGCCTGCAATTTTGCTAGTATCCACATCATCTCTACTTTTTAAGATTTCAAGAGCAGTTTTGAATCGCTTTTCTGCTAAATCGATATTACTCATTGATTCTTTCATAAATGCACCGGCATCTTTAGGGTGATCAGCTTGTTTACCTTCGCCATACATATCGATCGACATTGCAACATAACCTAAATCGGCGAGCATATCGACTCGTTTGCGAGCATAGTCGTTGTGTCCCCACCATTCGTGAACAACGATGATTCCCGGTTTTTTTTCACCTTCTTTAGCACCACTGGCTACATATCCAGTATGTGTGACTCCATCTACCTTATAGGTCATTTCTTTTTTTGGAGTTGAGGTGCATCCTGCTAATCCTACCAATAGTAGTGCTAAAACGAGCAATTTCATTTTCAATCCTTTGTTTAAACTTTGAGACAAAAGTTTAGTACATGGAGATCCAAGTGACTAACACAATATGTATTATTGACGTGAAGTGGTGGAACTTATGAGGAATCTTTAGATTGAATACATTTGAGATCTTGCTAGAATTGAAGCCACTATGAAGAAAATTGAAGAATTTAAAGAATATTTCGAGAAGTCTATATCTGGTTTAGCCACTCAAATGGAGCAGCGAAAAGATATGATCGCTCCCCATTATAAAAGGTTCTATAAAAAGGCATTTTTAATAGGACTTTTGACTTTAGGGGGTGAGATCGCCTATCAGGTCACTCAAAATGGAGGAGTGAAGTTCCTTATTACTCCTATGGCTCTAATGGCTGTTTTACTGTTTGGTTCTATTTTTATCGGGGTTCGACAGAGTTCTCGCACAAGAAAATTTCAAGATCTTTTTCATCAAGAAGTGGTGTCAAAACTTGCTCAGTACTTTTTTGAGGGATGGGACTACAGTGCGGATAAAAAAGAGCTATACGAAGAACAAGGTGACTGTGGAATATTCGATAATATAGGAGCCTCGGAATTCGAGGGTCAGAGTTTTTTCTCTAAAGATGGAACTCGTTTTTCGCATCTTAATGTACAGTACACCTATAAGGACTATGAAAGTGATAGGTCGGATGAGTCTGGTGAGCTTAAGTTTGAGCGAAAGTATACTCAGGGACTTTGGGTGGTAAAAGACTTACCAGGTGATTCCAATGAAAGATGGATGATTATACCTGATTTTACAGAAGAAAACCTTGGTGGAACTATAAGTAAATTCGCTGAGATAGCTATCGATTTTTTCAAGTTGTATCAGTCCATTTTTACTATGGAAGGAAGACGAGAAGGGGGAGATGGTGACCCCACTTATGGTAAGGATCGGTATCGCTTCGATAATGACCAAGATTTTGAAAACAAGTTCAGAGTATTTTTGGATTCAGGAACCAAGGAACCAAAATCTCTAACGGAAGGTGTGAGGCGTAGTCTCGTAGAGTTGGTCAACAAAAATGGATACCCATACTCGGTAGCTCGTCGTGGTAATAAGCTCTATCTGTATTTATCTTTGGGTCCATTTTTCTCATTTTCAGAAGCTGATGTTTTTGAAGATCTCAGTAAATTTGAATATTACGAGCGTTACCACGAGGATGCACAAATTGCAGGAAACGTTGTAGAGGCACTTAAAGCTTTTGATTAAAGTTGTTTGACTATCAAAACAAGAACTGCTTATATAGTGAGCAACAAAGGAGGCCATAATGATTGTGAATAAAGCTCTTTCTTTGGTCTCTAAGACCATTCGCTAAATATTTATTCCATATATTTTGTTATTTAGGAGTTCTCAATGAATTTAAAGACATTGGGATGGTCATCTCATTTTCCTCAAGACATTGATTTGTCATCCCTAGCAAGAATAACGGCAGTACATCGCTCACATATGAGAGCTATGACTGCTGATAAAGATATTAATGTTCATTTACCAGGTAGTCTTAATGAAATACCAGTTGTGGGTGATTGGGTTGTAACGACTCCAGAATTTGAGGACGAACAGGGTGAGCCGGCTGCTTTGGTTAGGGAGGTTGTACCTCGAAGCTCGATTCTAGCGCGCTGGACTGATCGGGGTGAGCAGGCGATCGCTGCAAATGTAGATCAGGTTTTTATTGTTACAAGTGCTAATCAAGATTTTAAGTTTAATCGATTGCATCGCTTTATTCTTTTAGTTCGAAAAGGTGGTGCGGAACCAGTGGTGATCTTATCCAAGACGGATTTGAAT
>CAZFYV010000177.1:0-7801 GCA_964523195.1 uncultured Pseudobdellovibrionaceae bacterium | reverse complement strand
AAGGTCCCTCTTGGGACCTTTTTTTTATTTCGACCACTTAGCGCTTTCTTCTTTTAGGCGCGCTTTTAACCTTTTTTTACGTCTACGGCGACGACGGTCGATTTCTTTTTTTCTCTCTGATTTTTTATGTTTTGCCATTAAGGCCTCCAAATTATTCCATTTTTAAGTACTGCAAATAAATCCCCCATTAGATCCTGTTGGTCAACACACAAGGCCATGTTTTTTGACCCAAAGCTTCACAAATATTTGCCTATTCGTTCTCATTTGGATTTCAACTGCTCTTCATCTGATTCTCAACAGCACAATTTCTTTGCGCTTAGTAACCAATCGTGAAAAATAATCCATATTCGAAGAAAAACACCGAAAGGAAATCGACTTGATGAGCCCTATTAAAAGCCTACTCCTAGTGATTCTTATATCTGCCTTTCCCATGGTTTCGGCCGCCGATCAGCATGCAGGAATGCAAAAACAAATCGATGAACTAAAAGCAAAATTGGATTCTCTGTCTAACAATATGGGAACACAACAAACCGCCCGCGACCTTAAAGAAGGTTCACATATGGGCCTTGGTGAAGCGGCTTCTAAAGTTTACAAGATTGACTCGGGACTCTCAATTGGTGGCTACGGTGAGATTGTTTGGAGAAAGGTCTCAGGAGACAGCACCACAGCCAATAACGGTCTCACAACTGATATCTATCGCTTTGTCCCTTATATTGGCTACCGTTTTAATGACAAAATCGTTTTAAACTCAGAACTTGAAATCGAACATGGAGGATCCGTTGACGGCAAAGTCATCGTTGAGTTTATGTATATCGATTACAACTTTTGGAAAGACTATGGAGTAAGAATTGGTAACCTTCTTATTCCAAGTGGTTTAGTTAACCAACTCCATGAACCAATTTATTTTCCCATGGTCGATCGTCCACGTACCGAAAGATATCTTATCCCAAGTACCTGGCACGAAAATGGGTTAATGTTTTATAACCGCTGGGGTCAATTCGAATATTCTTATGGTTTGGCTTCTGCTCCTGATGCAGCTGACTATAAAGGAAGCTCTTGGATCCGGAGTGGTCGCCAAGCTGGAGGAAAAACTCGAACGGATGACCATATTTATTTTGCCCGAGTTGACTATATGCTAGAAAACTTGGGTTTTGTTGGAGCCAGTTATGTTGGAGGCAATTCTTCGCAAAATAACGATGCCTTAGGAGATGCGTCTCTGGGAATTTGGGAAGTTCATTTCCAACTCCAAAAGTATAATACCAGAGTTTCAGGAGTTTACGCCCAAGGATCAATGTCTGATACTGAAAAAATCAATACGGCTACGGGAGAAGTTTTAGGAAAAGAAACTGAAGGATACTATGTGACAGTGGAGCACGACCTTCTTCCTTACCTAATGGGCGACACCGAAGCCAAACTTATGCTTTTTGGGCACTACAATTTTACCAACCTACATAAGTCGGTAGAGTCCAGTCTAACCAAAGACCCAACTCTTGAACAAACAGCTGTCAATTATGGAATAAACTACTACCCTATAAGAGATGTGGTTTTAAAGATTGAACATGAACGTCTTTTTGAAAAAGAAGGTGATACGATTGATTCAACTAAGCTTGGAATCGGTTATATTTTCTAGAAATTGTGATTTATCCTCTTTGAGGTTGATTCTTAAGACATTACTGCGGGGAGTTTTTTTAACTCCCCTTTTTCCGTTGGTAAAAGGCAAAATGGGTCTTTCTATATTAAGTTGGTTAAAAGTAAAAAATATTTCAGCACTATTCATCATTACCCTGAGCTTAAACTTTGTTTCCGCCCATTCTAGGGCCCATATGGAAAAACCCATGGTGAAACCAGACAAAATAGCTTGCTCAGTGGTTGAATGCGATGAGGTCAAAACAAAAACACAAATTTTGACAGAAACTCAAATTAAAGCACTCAAAGATAAATTCAGTTTCAAAAAGAAACCTCGCCCTCTTGTACAAACTTATATTCTCAAGAACTCAGGAAAAATCGCTGGGTACGGTATCGTGGATACCCATATCGTAAGAACTAAATCAGAATCGCTCTTGTTTGTTTTCTCTCCAACAGGTGAACTATTAAATATTGAAGTACTAGCTTTTTTTGAACCACCAGAATACAAGCCTTCTGACAATTTACTCAAGGTATCTCAGAATTATAACAATAAATTGGGCCAAGAAATTAGCATTCAAACTGGAGCTACACTGACTAGTTACGCCCTAGACAAAGCAAGATTTAAAGCTGCGTGGTTGTGGCAACTCTTCTATGGATCAAACAAGGACCAATGAAAAGCTACCGTGACAGAGACTTAAAATTACAAACTCAGCAGCTCTTTAACTTTTATCTGGTTTTGTTCTACGCCTGCTTACTCATATCTACAATCGCCATTATTGCCTTAGATTACCCGACTGGTTTTTCCACAAGCTTACTTCTAGAATACTACAAAGGAAATCCTGAGACCTTTGCTCCACCAGCTGACTTCATTACTCATCTCACCGAAGTCCATACAGAAGCTTTTATCTATTTGTTTGTAGGGCTCGGCTTTCTCGGATCTTCGCTTCGACTTTGGAAGTCTCTAAAATTGACTTCAGGACTAATTACCCTTTACTTTTTTATCTCAATATCAACTCTGACTATGGAACTTTTGCTCTTTAAATGGACTCTTCCATTTATAGTCAATCTACTGATAGTCCTAAAAATAGTTTTTATCTTTGTCTGGGCCTGCCTAAACCTTATCTTTCTTTTGCTCCACTACCAACAATGGCTACATCCAAATGACTAAGCTTTTGGTTGCACTGGGACTCACTCTCCTTTTAATTATACAACAAGCTTCGGGTGCTTTACTTTTTGCGAGTAAATACTTGCCTTTTTTCTTTTCTGAAAATGGCGCTAAAGAGTTTGTCAGACCAAGCCTAGAGTACATTATCAAAAGTCAAATGCATCACTTTATTGTCGTACCGCTTTTTATCTTTGTAGCGTTTCACTTAAGTCTTGTTTTCAAAAAGAAGCTTTTAAGTATTCAAATTCTTTTTTTAGCTTGCCTACTTTTCTCTTGCTTTAACATTGGATCAACATTTTTATTCGCAACTGACTTATCTAATGAAACAGTCGTACTTTTCAAGACTCTTTTTTACAGTTTGTTTCAATTGAGCCTAGGCGCATTTTTTATTTTTTGGTTTTGGTTCTTTATGGTCGACAGAAAAACTCTGAAAAATTAGAGGACCTTGTGACTTTCCCCTGAGGTGATGTGTGCATCCAAGCGAGATTGGTCAGACTTATATTCTCTCGTTCTTTTAATGACATCTGAGATAAAATTGTTGTCCAGGCGTCGATTAAATAGGATGGTCCAGTACCCACGATAGTAATACTTTTTGTTTGCCTCTGAGGACGACCTGTCTTGGCATCAATAATATGATTATTCTCAGGAGTTCCAATATATTGACGGTAGTTTCCGCTGGTAGAGATTGTACTTTCTGGTTTACAGGTTTTGAATTCAGAATTTACTTTTTGAGCCAAACCTTTTTTATCAAGACTAAATCTACATTCTTCCTGACAAAAGATATCGCCGGAAAGAGAAACAATCGTTTGCTCCCCTTTTGAAATTACAGTTCTAGCTAAATCCAAGCCATAACCTTTTCCTAGAGCACCAAAATCTAGTTTTGGTGGCTTTTTGAGAGATTTTAATTGGATTCTACAGCTTTGAATTCTGCGAACTTCGTCTTCCACCAATTGATGAGGTGGCAGTTTTTTAGAAGATTTGAAGTTGTAAATATCTTTAACTAAATGTCCAACCTTTATATTGAATCGGCCCTGGGTTAATTCACAAAGTCGAACACTCTCATTGACTAAGAAAACAAACTCTTCGGGAAGATTCATCTCAGGAGACAGGTACCACTTGTTCAAAACGGAATTCCCATCATAATTTGAAAATATTGACTCTGCTAATTTGAGCCGGGCAAAAACTTTTGAACCATAATTTAGATCTTGCGATTCAGAAATGAGCTTCGCTTGTGTTCCCATAATATACTGTGTCCGCTCAACCCTAGGCTTTTTTATAGGTCCATTGGATTGACATGACACCAAGGACGCTATCAAAAGGCCTAGTAAAAAAAGCTTTTTAAAACTCTCTGTTAGGGAACCAACAGTTAATGGACTCAAAACCCGTTTATACTTGCCCTTCATAGCAATACACATATCATAAATAGTATGGGAATTAAAATAGCTTACGACATTGAGTTGGAATCTGGAGAAAATAAACACTTCGAAATAGAGCTCAGCTCACCAGGCTCGTTTTGCATGACCAAACCTGAGGGT
Source organism: uncultured Pseudobdellovibrionaceae bacterium (assembly GCA_964523195.1). Lineage (GTDB taxonomy): Bacteria > Bdellovibrionota > Bdellovibrionia > Bdellovibrionales > JAGQZY01 > JAUHWN01. Next base: position 3,475 of record CAZFYV010000177.1, on the reverse strand, counting down.
ACTCCTCCTGATTGGGCAAAGCTCGACAATCACAAATGCTCGGTATGCCCCTTAAATTCTGAGGAAACACCCTATTGCCCTGTCGCCACAAACCTTGCACCCTATATTGAAGAATACAAAGACAAAAAAAGCTATGTCGATTGCAATGTCAAAGTGACCGTAGAACAAAGAACCTATATTAAAAAAACCAGCCTCCAAGACGGCTTATACTCGTTTTTTGGAATCATATTTGCGACTAGTGGGTGTCCGATCCTAGATTTCTTGCGCCCTATGGCCCGCTTCCATCTCCCTTTTAGTGATATCGAAGAGACCATGGTTAGATCCCTTGGCTTTTATATGCTCAAGCAATACTTCAAAAAGAAAAATGGCCAAGACGTCGACTTTGAATTGAAGTCCTTCGAAACGGCCTACCAAAATATCATTCGAGTCAATAAGGACTTCGTAGAGCGAATCTGGCCAGTGGGAACTGGAGATGCTGAGAGTAATTCAATTATTGCTCTAGATGGATTTGCCCAATTACTCAAGATGCAACTGGAAGATGGACTTCCAGATATCGAAGAGCTCTTTCAGGAGCCAGAAAGCTAAATCTGACGATTATTGGCTTGTTTATTAGAAGATTTACAGGTTATTTGCTCGTAAATCCTTGTAAAACCCTAATAAATTCAATTTTAGCCGATTTTTCTACCGCACAAATTTGGCACTTAAAATGCAAATTCTACTTTCGGATTACTAATGGATGCCGTCTTTACCCATTTAGAGCGGAATTTTCTGGGCGAAGGCTTTGAAAGGATCTAGGAATATGAAACATTTGTACGTAATTCGACATTGCTTGTTGTCTATGGCTCTTTTTTCAATGGTCTTCGGCGTAGCATGCTCGAATAAGGACGATAATAACAATAGCGGACCGACTACAGTGGTCGTTTCAGCAACTCCGACGCCATACAATGGCGGAAACTTGGATTGTGCGACTCTTTATGTGAATGCTGACGGCTACTACTACGACTCAAGAAATCGAAGATACACCAGGTCAGGCTCTTACTTCTACGACTTCAACAATCGACGAATGAATTGTACGACTCAGCCAAATCTTATGGCCTATGATCGTCAAAACTGTCGCAGCTATACGAACTACTCTCCGTTCTTTGTTGGAAATTACATCTACTGCGTACGGGACTCATATTTAGTAAATACTCAAGTAAGCACAACTTATAACCCTTACTTCGGAATGCCGGTTTATACCTACGGGTGGAACGGCGGATACTGTAACGAAGAATGCGCCTACACTCTCGGTGGTTTAGGACTGGGAGTAACAGCTGGTGCTCTTCTTGGAGGATCTCCAGAAGCTGCCATCTTAGGTGGAGTCGTTGGAGCGATCTTCGGAAACGTCTTAGCTGACTAATCCGCTCAATTTATTCAATTCAATTTTACTAAAGGTCAAAGCAAAAGCTTTGACCTTTTTTTTGCTCAAAAGCCCTTTCCGGAGCAATGCTCAATTCACAGACCTTTGTCCACAACACAAGTTTAGAGGGGTCAATTAAGCCTACAGAAGGGTTATTTTTAGCAGTATACTTGAGAAATATGGAAAGCTCAGAGGCGAATATACCAAATGATACCAAGTGCTCCCTTCTCTGGAAGCATATCTGCATTCGCCCACAATTTATCCAGCTTCCATGTTGTCGATATATTCCAAGTGACAAAAATGAATCCGTAAAGAGTTCTACAGATATTCATTTAAACTCACCGTCCTTGGTTGATATTAGAAAAAAAATGATCGCTAACGAACCCATTACCGGTTGTAAAGCTTGCTACTCAGAAGAAGGGTCAGGGGGCAGAAGCCTTCGCCTAAAATCTAATCAAGAGTTTGAATTTCCCGAGACCTTGAAACCTGAAGCTGATCTTAAAGATATCGAATACCTGGAATTTTTTGTGGGGAGTGTTTGTAACTTAAAGTGTATGTACTGTTCACCACACTTGAGCACTAGCTTGAAAAAAGACTACCATCAACTTGGCTGGGTCTACTCCGATTTTGCTGGCATCTCTGACTTTGGCTCAGAAGACGATCCTGAACTTTATCAAGTCATAGGTCAGCTCGAAAACCTCAATAAGATCAAATTTGTTGGTGGAGAACCTTTTTTAAACAAGAACCACAATGATTGGATAAAGGACCTCACTAAAGAACAAGCTCAGAAGCTAGAGTTGATTTATTATACCAATGGAACTCAAAGACCTACTCAAAAAACCATTGAAGCGTGGAAAAATAGCAGAAAAGTACAACTCTGGCTCAGTATCGATGCACTAGGGAAACAGAATGACTACTTAAGAATGAACTCGAACTGGTCGGAGATCGAAAAGAATGTAGACTTTTACTATACTCTAACAAGTGATCTTCCCCACTTAGAAATATACCTCAATATGACGGTCACTCCATTCAATGTGTTTAGTATCAAGGATGTGGAAGGATGGTTTAACAAGCTTCAGCTTAAGTTTTTTGATGAACTGAAAACTGAGGCTTACCTCACCTACGTGATAGATCCACAGGAATTTAGCTTAGACTTTGCTCCCGCTAGTATGCTAGAAGAACTCAACAAAAGGGACATTTCTGAACTTTCTCGACAACATCAAAAAATTATTTCAAGTGCAAACCTCCGAAGAGCCCCAGAGGAACTTCGATCCACTCGGCAAATGGAGTTTCTAGACAAAGTCTCAGCATTTGATCGCATACGAAATTCCAGCTTTCCTTTAAGTTTTCCAAACGCCTTCAAACATTACTCAAACACCTAAATTAATCTCTTAAAGCCTTCCTTTAAAAAAGACATCCATTCCTAAAATCTATAAAGATTACAGGCACGGAACCATTTCGGACCGGTTACTCGTCACCCTATAGAGATTTCAAAGCCTGAGGCTCTCTAACTGCTTAAAAATACACATCTTTCTTTATCCTCCACAAACTTAATCGCAAAAAATTATGGCTAAGCATTTGCTATAGCATATCTGGTTAGCGTTCTTGGGGAAGGGGCTTTTTAGGTATACGGAGTAGTAATTTGGAAACTCAAAACTTAAACCTTTTAAAACAGCGCAGCAGTCAGAAGTTTTACGATGCTTGGGAAGAAGCCTCGGTTTCAGCCCGCAAAGAACATCAAAAAAAGCAATTGGATTGGTTTCTTGGCTTCTGCCAAAAGAACATCCCGGCCTACGCTTCAAAGGTTGAAAACTACAAGCCAGATCAACAACACCCCCTTTTGGATATCGCTCCACTTCAAAGCAATGATATTCGAGAGCTGGTCCCGCCGGTTAGCGACAAACTTCTAAGTCACGATACGCAAGACTATACAGTGTTTCAAAGTGGCGGCACCACAGGCTTTCCAAAGACGACCCTGTTTAGTCATTCTGAGCTAGAAGCACTCAATCTACCTAATGCTCGTGGATTTTTTGCCATGGGATTAGAATCTACGGATCGTGTCGGTAATCTGTTTGC
>CAZFYV010000176.1:0-7877 GCA_964523195.1 uncultured Pseudobdellovibrionaceae bacterium | reverse complement strand
TGGAGTTGGAGTTGGTGTTGGAGTTGGTGTTGGCGTAGAAATAGGAAGTTCTTCGATGACATCTTCAATGTCTTCGGTAGGTTGAGCACTACACGCAGCTAGTACTGTTAGTACAGCAAGGCTCAATAATATTCTTAAGAATCCATTTCTTAGTAACATTTTGTTTTCTACCTACGTTCCGCAATAATCCGTATTTTCATTATATTATTCGGTATATTCAGATGAAGAATTGAGCCTAAGAGCCCTAAAGACTTGTGGTTTTTCCCTCACATTGGCCTGTTATTTAGGGCTTAATCTAAGCACATAATTTCTGATTTCGAGGAGTTTCACCTATGGCTTTTAGCGCGCATCTAGCGTGAATTCGTAATGTATCGATTTGGTTCACCTTAAAGATTTTGCTTAGCCCTAGGACCTGGTCGTATCAAAATAGTAGATAGCGAGAGAAATAATGATAAATAGTCTTACTTCAAATTCTTTGAGTTATTTTGTTCGATGCTTACTGCTTGCATCGTTGGCTTCTTTTTCATTCATTGATAATGAGGCTAATGCAAAAACCTCAGATCGTTATAAAGATAAGTCGAACTGGAAGTGGTCTAATCCACTACCAAGTCATAAAGAATTGATGGCATTGCCTTTAGAAAAAAGAAGGCAGTATTTGCGAAGTTTATCTAGAATCATTCGAGATATGTCTAATGGTAGCGACTTCTTTTCTGGTGAAATGATTAATGTTAGCCCTAGAAACTCCGCTTCGACGGGGATGGGATTGTTGCAACTATTTTCACAGATTGTCTGTATTGATCCGGCTTTTGCTGAAGAGGAAGAAGAAACTGAGCCTCTAACAATTGAGGTGACGGGGGCACAGAGCCCTGAAACATATTGCAGAAATCAAGAACCTGACGCGATTGACCCCGAAAAAGCCGTAAGGTGCATGGTGGCAGGATGGCTGCCAAAAGGTCCAAAGTGCGAACCCACTTGGATTGCCAATGTAAAATTTGATGGCGATAACAAACGCCTAAGGTGTGGTCGAAGTGCTCCCATCTTGTGTAACCCAATAGTTTTTGGTGTAAAAGAAGATGGGAAAGCTCTTTGTGTTAAAGGGGGCGGTGCCATCACAAAAAAATGCGGAGATCTCTCAGCTGAACTGAATAATACAGAACAAATTGGGAAAGTAATTGAAGAGAACCCCGAACTTTGGGAAGAGTTCAAGGGTCGTTTTAACAGTGGCTGCAAGCATGGGGCTATAAGTTGTAACTACTATTTAAACAATCGATCCGCACGACAGAGTAAACACTTCACAGCAAAAGAAGATGTTTTTAAGACATGCTTTCAAGCATGGGATCATCTCACTCGCATTTCACAAACAGCGGGATTGGAACATCCTGACTATGGTATGGAAATGTCAGATGTAGAAGCGCAAGAGCGCTGGGGTGAAGAACCTGTTAGAATTGAACAGTAAAAACCACTCGCTTTAACATCTAATTAACACAATCAGTCATTCTTAGATCTCGCATTCATGTCCGGATTCCAGGACAGGAACACCAATTATTTTGGTTCATTGGCTAATAATTTTCATTTGAGCATTATTTCAAGTGGCACCAGCGTTGCTATTAAGGAGCTTGTTGGTTGCAAGATTTTTTGCAATGCCGAAAACAAAACCCAGAAATGGGGGGGAATAATGAAACTGAAAGATTTATCAAAATTATTTTTAGGAACATTGCTTACGTCATTTATTGTTGGTTGCAGTTCTGACTCCGGCTCTAACGATGGATTTGTCGATGAATTTGATGACGATGTCATTGTTGATTGTAGCGTGCGTTTCACCAAGCAAGCGACTCCGAAAGATCACTTTGCAGGTTATGGCTATATGTTCACAACACCTGGAGCTTATTCAACTTGTAGAACCGAAACCAATGAAAACGGTAATGAGCAAGTCACAGAGCTTGAAGGTTACCCATATCTGAATGTTTATAAAAAGATTTTCTTAGGGGTTGAAGAGAGCCTTCAATTTGTAAATGAAGATTCAAGAAAGTTCATCTACATCCCAATCGAATTTGAAGAATGGAATGATCAGAAGGCTAAAGATCTCGCTGAGCTTATGGGTGCTTTAAACATCCAAAACGAAGAGCCTCTATTCAATGCAGAAGAAATTGAATCTGCAAGAATTAGACTTCCTGGTTATCCGGTGATGCCCGCATATGTAGTTCAGGCAATAGAAGGTGATCTTAAGCTTAACTTTTTGAAGATAGATGCCAGAGAGATCGGTTTTGATTTCATCAAAGATTTTAGAACATCTCTTTTTATGGGAAATCAAGAATTAGAGCTCTATGTACTTCCAAAATTCGACAACTCGGAAGTCGCATTTGTTTCTATTAAGGAATCTGCAAATGGGAACTGGAGAAAAACCCACGCGGCTCAATTTGCCAAAGCCAATATTGATTTAAGTTATAAATTTTCAGAAAAAGTGGGCTGGTTGCAGACCTTAAATCAATGGCTAAGCAATGGCGTGATTGAAGATATCGGAAATGCACAGTTTGATCTGAGAGAACTTACTGATCAAGGTGAAAAAATATGGAGTAATCCAACTCCCTTTGAAAGTGAGTTGAACTCTAAGTGGAATCTAGAGATGTTGAAATACCTTGAGAAGGTGAACTCTAGAACTCCTAGTAAAATTTATTTCGATGAATTTAAGCGTTTTGAGTTGAGTTATGGTTCCGATGCACGACTTGTTTATGAGAAGGTCGTTTGGTTAGCTGAAAAAACCAGTTGGACAACGACGCAAAAAGACCAGTTTATGAACCTCTTTATGGGTTTGGGTGTTATAAGCGAAAGCAATTGGATTAAGGCCGAAGATTTAATCAGGAAGTATGGATTTGATTCGCCAAAAATCGAGCAGTATACTCGATGGAACCAGACCTTGAGTAATATTACGAGCTCTAAAAGAAAAAGAGAGAGAATCGTAAATCACTATATCGATCGAACAGATTCCGAGGATCAGTTCACTAAGTTTATTGAAGCAGCAAACTTCTTTTTTCAAGAACTCAATTATACGGCCACTCGGTCTCTCGATTTAGCTATCGATCATTTGATCACTGAAAATATGAGTTTTGAAACTTTTGATGCCATTAAATCAGTGATCCTATGGTACAAATCACCGACGTCACCGATTGGTCAGTATGCTTCTAACAATAAAATGTTACGTGAAGCTAAAAAACTCATTGTTGAAAAGTCTTTTAATGCCACTCAGGTACTTCTACTACAAAACGTCAACACGTGGATGAGGTCTAAACAAGGATTAGATTGGTATGAGAGCAAAGCCTATAAGGAGTCACTTGAGATTCTTGAGTTAGGTCTTGTAGAAAAAGAGTTTGTGGTCATTAAAAGGTTTCATGCTTGGATGATCCAATCAAAAGGTGGAAATCTCTACGCTTCAAAAGCCTTTCGAATGATTAAAGAGTGGTACAAAGACTCTGAAGTTTCGATGGAACAAATATCTTTAATCGAAGATCTTGCACGATTTTTTATGAATGATTCTAGAGTTGGGTTTTATGGTTCCAAAGCAATTCGTACAGCAAAAGAGACTATTATTGATCGAGGCTTGAACGAATCCCGCTCTAGTTTTTTCAAATCTAGAGTTAAACACTATCTTAATCAGGGTCAATATGGCTCCAGAGCTGTTAGAAATGCCTTGGAAGATTTGCAAAATTGACACCTTCATAAACCATTTCACTTCTGTAATTGGGGCGATGCTGTGCATCGCCCTTATCCTTTTTACATAGGTTTATTTACAAAGAACAACCCAACAGAATCTTGTCTTTGATATTCGCTTCATTTGATGTATCCCGGTGGCTGCGAGGGAGGATTTCAATGAAATTAATGATCGTTCTTTTAAGTTTCTTTTCTGCTTCTACTGCCATGTCTAATGAGATTTCTCTGGAGAGAGCATTGAGTGTGCAGAGCCAAATTGTTATCTCACCAGTTCAGTATAAGGGATTGCCTGTGGTAGCTAATTCAGGTGAGTGGGATCACAATGTGCCAAGCCGAGTATGTGCATCTCTTGGTTATTCAAGATTAGTCTCATTTAAGAAAGATGATATGAGCGGATCTGAGTTGATTAGTAACAATATGGAGAAGATTGCCACAGTAGTTAGCGCTGGATCAAGTTCCGAAGGTTACTCACGCTCCAATGGTTCTATGTATTATCAAATTTGGGATATTTCAGATTCCTGGTGGGCAAAGCGTTCTGGATATTTTGTATTGAAGTCAGTGACTTGTGCAAAGTAGTTCAGAATTCTAGGTTGAATAGAAAAATGCCCATTAAAGTGGGCATTTTTTTTATCTTCAGCTAAAACAAGCTGAGACTTCAGAGAATATCGTAAAGAGTCTCTATACCAAAAAGGAAGATATTTCTATCCGCTGTAAAATCGAGATCTTCAATCTCCAGGGTCCTAACCCATTGGCCGTAAACATCTACACGTTCTTTAGGTAACTCTAATACCAATTTGTAAGAAAAGGCTCTTCGGTTATTTTTCCCATAGGTCTGGCTGACGTATGTTGATGGAAGCGTATCTCTTTCGTTGTACAGGAATTGAAAAGCGTTATCTATTTCGTAAGTTCCAAAGTTAACATCGAAACCTGCGGTGACTGAAAACCCAGTGTTCTTGCCTTCAGGGGCCCTAGTGTTTTTGATATAGGTAGCAGCCAATTCAAGTTCCCATTTTTTATCGATCGTATATTCGATATCTGTATTAGCTTGCCAGCCCTGAAACTCGTAGCGAAAGGAACTTAAGTCATCTTCCGGTGAAACTACAGTATTTCCACTCAAGGAACTCTTGCTTACAATATTATCTGGAAGGTCAGAGAATCCGAACTGGCTGTAACCAACACCATATTCCCATCTTTTGTCTTTATATTTTATCTCTGCTGAACCTAAAAGTAAGAGCGGTGTTTCTCTTTCAGAGCCACTGGCCTCTTCTCTTCCGCTGGCATTAGGGATCGATTGAGAGCTGCTGAACGAATAGATAAATCCTGTTTTACTCTCGCTTGGTTTGTACTGAAAATTTTGTTGAAAGCCCAGAAATCCTGAAGTCTTAAATATTGAGGGCATTGTTGAAAATCGTATTGGGAGAATCCCGCCTTTTAAGTTTATCGAAGGATTAACTTCGTATTTGATTGCGGCTTCAAATAATTTAATTTCTTGTTTAGGGTCACCATCACGTACATATAAAGAAGAAGAGTTACCATTTTCGAAGAAAAACGAGATATCCACGAGAGCCGTAAAGTCATTTGAAAAGCTGCGCTCTCCAAGTAAGTTAAATCGAAACCCGAGACTATTACTTTTTATAAAGTCATCTCTGTTCATACGCCCATCTATCGATGCTTCAAGTTGAGCCTTGGAATGACTTGGTTTGTAACTCGCCTTCTGTTCCACAGGAGCGATGACTGAAGACGCATTTTCCGACCACTCGAATTTCAAGTTTTCATCAAGTAGGCGAGGTTCTGCTGCGGATGAAAAAGTCGAATCAATAGAAACTAAAAGAAGGAGTGAAGTAACTGCCTTCAGAGTTAAATTGATTAGAAATGATTGGTTGTTATTCATCATAAATTGGTCCTTGAATTTTTCGATTTTTAGCAAAAATAATGAGCTGCGTCAGTGAAAATAGGCCTTAAAAGCCCCAGGAATAGGCCTTTTGAGCATTTTATATAAGGGTAGCAAAAATTGTTACTTTTTAGGGGTTTACGCCTTGTGGGTGTTTACATCCAAGGCCTAAAATTAGGCTTGGAGTAACCATGAGATTTAGACCTGAAATTGAACAGCTGGAGCGCCAGACAGGGCAAAAATTTAGCAATCCCTATGATGTCGTCGAGCTTTTCGAGCAAAGAATAGCCGGTTTTACAGGTGCTCCTTTTGCCGTTGCTTGTGATTGTAATACCCACGCAATTGAATTGTGTCTCAGGCGCACTGGGATCTCTGATGGCTTAAAAGTTCCCCACAAAACCTATCCAAGTATTCCTATGACCCTCATGCATTTGGGTCTGAAGTTTCAGTGGTCTGAGGAAGCATGGCAGGGTATTTATCATTTAGGACATTCAAAAATTTATGATGCAAGCTTGAGACTAAAAAAGAATATGTACATTAAGAGCACTATGATGTGTTTATCCTTTCAGTTTCGCAAGCGATTGCCCATAGGGCGAGGTGGAATGATTCTTCTCGACAATGAGGGTGACTATCAGTGGTTTAAAAAAGCTGTGCACGACGGAAGAACTCCCGGCGCACTTTGGAAGAGTGATTCCATTGATATGTTAGGGTTCCATTATTATATGACCCCAGATGATGCTGCCCGCGGTATTCTTCTAATGGAAGAGTGTCTTAAAGATACTGAAGACCTTGGTGGGTCTGATTCCTATCCTGATATTCGAAACTTTCCTGTGTTTTCAAATTAAAGGCATCGAGTTGTTTTTGATGTTTTCGATCAATTGTTTCAGACCTTTTTCAAAGTCATAGGCAAATGTCACTCCGTAATCAATCGCCTTCTGGCTATTAATTTGGTAGTTACGTTTGTCGACCTTATCCTCTCGTATTTTAATGCTGTCAGCACTAAGACCCAAATCTCTAACCTTTTCTAAAATTTGCCTTTTCGTTAGATTTGTCTGGGAGACATTCACTGGATCTTTATCTACGAGTTTGCTTTTAGCAAAGTAACTTAAGGTTCTAGCGAAATCTACGACATGGACATAGGGGCGCCAAGCATCGGCACCAAAAACTTCGAACTCACTTTGGTGAATGGCTGAATTTGAGAGCTGATTTATAAAGAGATCTCCTCGAGCGGCCTTGATTCCACCGTAGCAAGTACCAAAGCGAAGGAGAACATATCTAAGACCTGAGCTTTTGAGTAGCTCTTCGGTGTTGTGTTTTGACTCCGCATAGTGAGATGTCAAATTGACCGGAGATGTCTCATCGATCAGATTTTCATTTTGTCCATAGACACTACAACTTGAAGCGAAAATGACTTTTTTTAAATTTGGTAGTTTCTTGAGGCCTTCAATGAACTGAGAGTGTTTTTCTTTTTCAGTCTCCAAGTTGTCCTGATTGATATCTTGTAGACGTTTTTCAGCGAGATGGATAACAACTTCGATGGATTCCAATTTTTCCATATGGTTTTCAAAATTGGAGATACAATCCTTAATATCTGGAGACCCATCTAAATCATATCCTGTAAACGGCAGTAGAGACTTTAAATGCCGAGCAATATATCCTTCAGATCCAGTTACTAGAATTGAGTTTTTCAAAAATAATCCTCTAGCTTTCCTTCGCGCTCTAAATCAAGTGTTACACAGTGAAAACCACCTCCGAGGGTTCTTGCGTGACGGACATCGAGAGCAAGGACATCGACATTGTGGGACTCAAGCTGTTTTATTAGCTCCGTTTGATTTTTTTCAACCACCGCTAAGTTAGGATTGATCATTAAAAGGTTCATCCCAACCCAAACACTTGCATTACAATAGGGTTTATGGAACCCAATATCGACTGGGTCAGCACACCAAATTTTATCCCAGCTCTTCAAAGGTTCAGGAACATTAGATTCATTGATTCTGGATGGATTTAGCAATACCAATCCTGGACGAATAAAACTAATGGTAGAATCCAAATGCATATAGGAATAAATACCTTCAAGAAAATGAACTTTGAATTCTGAACCCAATACATTTTGAAGCCATTTGCCACCGAGTTTATTGCCACTGTTTGAGACCAAGTAGAAGAGATCTTTACCACATCTTAAGACATTGGCTGCATCAAAGCTTGGCTCCAACTCCTTGAGAGTTAATTTGTCTTTTGAGATATTTTCCTTAACGTCTTTGATTTGTTTACACTTTTGCTC
>CAZFYV010000175.1:0-7890 GCA_964523195.1 uncultured Pseudobdellovibrionaceae bacterium | reverse complement strand
CTCTGGCTAATATCCTCCCTAGAAACAAAATCTGAGTGCCAAACGTTTGGCACTCAGAACTCTTGTAAAAGGTGTCCACTGACAATCCCCTACGACGAGCAAATCCTTTTGATTGTTTTTGAAAAAATATTTATGTAAAGGACTAGAATCGACTTCTCCAGATAACTTCAATGAGCCGTAGGCATAAAGCTTAGAACTATCGATGTACTTTTCCGGATTAACTTGCCCTGAGATAAATAGAATTCCCAAAGCAATTGCTAAATCCAATCCGTGACTTCGCTTCAATCCATAGGAAGGTCGCAGATTTACAAGAATTTGTTGAGAACTGGGTAACTCAAAGCCACAAGCATTAAATGCAGAGATAATTCGATACTGGGACTCTTTAATGATAGAATCAGGCTGTCCTAGTATACGAATACCAGGGAGCCCTGGCACCAACTGAATCTCCAGAGATATTTCACGCAAATAAAAGGCTTCTTCAATAAAAGAGTACAAAGTCATACCCAGTGTCGATGCAAAATTCGAAATATGGAGAACTAAAACCAACAAAGGTTTGGAAGACTATGAGTCGGCACTTAGTCCGATTGTCGTACAATTTTGTTCGCTAGCAAGGCCCAAGCTTAAGGTGCAGAAGTATTTACTGTGACAAGGAATGAGATCGAAGCTGTATAACTAATACTGCGAGATCGAAATAACGAAGTCACAGTGAAAACTTCAAGCCGTCTATTTGAGGTCTTTTATTTGGGACAGAGGATGGTGCTCTTCCACCATCTCCTTAGCCGAATTATCAGAAACATTAGTATAGATTTGTGTGGTCTGAATCGAAGCATGCCCCAAAAGAATTTGAATAGATCTCAAATCTGCTCCCGACTCCAAAAGTGCAGTAGCGCAACCATGACGGAACTTATGGGGGTTTACTGTATCTTCGAATCCAGCTTTTTTAGACCAGGCCGCTAACCATCTCCAAATATCCACTCGACTTGGGCGATTCCCGCGATCATTCACTAAAATTGATTTCTTCTGACCGCGAACAAGGCGAGGTCGAATCTCTTTTAAATAAAGTTGTAGTTCTTTTTTCAATGGCTCAGTCAAGGGAACTACCCTTTGCTTATCCCCTTTGCCCGTTACCGATAGCCAGCCTTCAATTTCGTGAAAGTCATTCACATTAATTCCAATAAGCTCACTGACACGACAACCGAGTCCAAAAAGCAAAAGTAAGGTGAGCTGATTACGACCTGTTTTAATTGGATCTTTGACTTCACATGCATCATAGAGCTTACGAAACTCTTCGACCTTAAGAGCTTTAGGCAAAGTCGACTTCACCTTTGGAGGTCTCAGGTTGCGCAGATCAGGGATTGTATGACCTTTGCTCTGCAAAAACTTATAGTAGGTACGAATAGAACTGATCATTCGCGCCTGGGATCTTGCCGAGAGTTTTTTCTTAGTCATATAGCCGAAGATGGCATTGATATCAGAGTTCTTTGCTTGAAATTCATCAAAGAGTTCTAAGTCTCGGCGATAGGCCATAACAGTGTTGCGCGAGCGCCCTCTGACATGTTCGAGATCTTCAAAAAACTCAACCCATAACTCTAGTGCCATGGGCTTATTACCCTAATTTTTTTCGTCGATGACAAGCAAAAAATTTGAAATTTCGATAACTTACAAAATTGACGCTTAACAAAAAAAGGACCTCTTCTCGAGGTCCCCGTATCACTCACGTATATGTGTTACGTTAAAAACAAGATTAGTAAAGCCTTTCGGGCGAAGGGATCTCCGAAAGCTTCGAAGCCTCTGATTCTACTCTAGGTAGAATTGCCCAAGAACTCCGCAGTTGGCGTTGTTTACTGACTCGATAATCATCCACTGCTTGATGTAATAGGGATAAGTGTTTCCATCAGATCCTCTTACAGGAGGCAATGATTGGGTCAGGTAGTTGTTGTAGAGATAAAATCGAATGCGGTTACTTCCATTAGTCGCTTCCATTTGAATGTCCGAAAACGATTGGTAAGCCCAAGCACCCGGTGAAACAGGATTCACCTGATAGGTTCCCACTGGAATGACACATTCGGTTCCAGTGTTGAAACCAGGAGTTGGATCATAACTTTCAAGAATCCTAAGATACCCGTTAGCTACTACAGTTCCAGAGTAAACACTGAAAAAGTCATTCTGACCTTGATTGATCGAGGCTGCATCACCGTAGAACGTAAGACCCAATTCAAATTGAACTCCTCCGCTCAAGTTATACACCCTACCGAGTCCCGTGGCCAAAAGAGCGGTGCTCGATGGACATCCAGAACATGAAGGTCGTGCAGGCTGTGTTGGAGTTACAACTCCACCAGCGCGATTGTTGTTGTCACCCTTTTTACCACAACCAGTATTGAAGACTAAACCGATAGCCATCACAACTAGCATTAGCAAAAAGCCGTATCCTTTTATCTTAAGTTGCTTTTCATCGCGGGTGTTCATAAATTCTCCCTTCAGTACACCTGCTGAGTTTACTCGTTAAAAGCCTGAGATCGGCTTAAACCACTAAACTCTCCGAGTTTTCTATATCCACCATTATTCGGATTTACACTTGATGTGGTATTCACATCGCTACCGCTAATGAATGTTCTACAATCATAAGGACCTCTACGAATGAACCAGCATCGGGTCATTGGAGGTTTTGGCGCATAGGTTTCGCCAAAGTTTTTATACCAAACGCTACCGCCGACAAGATCGCCAGTGCCGCCATCACCTAAATCAACTACATTATCGATAACAACGACAATTGCGCCGAAGTAATCTTCAAAGAAGCCATGCCATACATTGTTGCCGTTCTTAGTAAACCAGATGTTATATTTCACATCGTTTTCACTGCTGTAGGCTCGCTGATCAGATGCGTAGTATTGTCCGTTGTCATAATAAGAGATGGAAACAGATCCGCCGTATCTTCCATTACCGAAGTCATCTAATATAAGTTCAACCTTCACATCAGATGGATCGTTTAACGGTCGAAGAGCGTAATCTTCCATGACGGCAACGGATACTATATCGAGTGTTGCTTTGTTTGATGTTGCACTTTCATCACCTGATGGAGGTGGTGGCGTATCATCAAAGCGATCCGTTGGTGCCGGAGTCTCTTCTGCTAATTGTTTCTTTTCCTTCGCACAGCCTTGTACAAATATCATCAAGGTTGAAAGAAGGAGTATGAGTATAACTCTCATAAATACACCCCTTGTGTTAACCTTCATTAGTGCCAAGCCTGTGCCGAATAAAAAAACAGTACCTAAACACCTAAAAACACACTGTTTTCAAAAAGCACTGTCTAACTTTTATATAATTTAGTGTCCCAATAAGAGACAGTTTACGTCGAGGCCCTGCCCTTAGTGTCCTTGTTAGTAATTACAAACACTTAAGTCTCTCAAGCTGATACATTTACCTGTACACAACTTAGACAGTGCTTCTAAAACTTTGAAATAAGCTAACTTTTTAGGTGTAAATACTTAAGTCGATTTTATCCCCGACCGAGGGGAAATTATGAACAAAACAACCTGGCTCGTGTTTGCCTGTATCGCATTCTTTGTTATCAAAATCTTTGTGAGTTAGACCCTCTCTGCAAAGCTACACGATCTTTTGCTCCAATGGAATTCGACGGCTGAGCAAAAGGATAGTAGTGCTTTAAGATCTCACTGGCTTCAAACTTTCTTTGAGCGAGTATTCTAGCACCCCTTTGACATAATCCTACCCCGTGACCATGACCTTTTCCCTTTAAAGTAAGAACGCCTGGTCTCAATTGAGCAGAAAACAATGTGCTTTTGATTTTGTTAAAGCCAAAAAGCTTCCTCAAACCCTCTCCAGACATTTCAATCTCATGTCCGTTCCAAAATCTGAATTTGACTCTGCGAGCTCTTCCAGAGGGTGACGATTCCACGACCTCGAAACTATAAATATTTGTCTGCAGACTTTCACCAGGCATCTTTGGCTTAAAGGGAACAAAATACTGGGTTCTCAATCGAGCGAGTAACTGATCCTCTCTTAAAGTGACTTGCCAACTATTCGACCGTCGATCGCGACACTGAAAATCAAGTTTACGACTGGAAAAAGGTCGTCCCATATTCCAAACCTGAAAGGCCGACTCTGTGGAACCTCCGCAATCAGCGTGATAAAAAGCGTGAATCAATCGACCAGATTTCTTGTTTAATAAAACAATCCCTCGAGTCTCTTCTACAGCTCTATCTATTTTATCCTGAACCCATTGTGGATGATTCACGGGAGGCCATTGAAAGACCTGATCTTTAACCGTTGATTCTAAATCAAAAAATAAATCAGCGCGCATTTTCATACGTTTAAGTGCGTAAGTTCGAGCAGCTATCGCTTGAGCCTTAAGAGCTTCTATGGGAAAGCTAGCAGGCATTTCTTTAACCAAAACTCCTTTGATATAGTTTTCTAAATCAAAGTAGCCAACCCAATGATATCTGTTCTTTTTTTTGTAGAGGACAAAGTGTTCAGGAGCACCGACTTGATTAAGACTCATCCCCTTGCCCTTAAAGCTTAGGTAGGGAGAAGTCAGTTGAGTGTTTTTGGTAAATCTCCATTGAAGTTGATCTTTGGAAAAGCTCGATAACCCACTCTCCGACGATTGCATAACCAAACGCTCTTCACCCTTTAAACCGACTTTAAAGAAACGGCCACTGACCTGGGGGCGATTTGTAAACGAGGCAAGGCGAACGCGGATTTGCCTCCCGAGATCACTCACTTTTGTGACAGATTGATTATAAAGAATAGCGTCTTGAGCATAAGAGTCGTTTACAACAACGACAAAAAAGAGAGCAACCACACAAGAAGAAACCTGGGTCGCCTTGATTTTATTCGCGCATAATGCTCGCCAAAAACCAACTAAGTAAATAAAAGCCTCCGATGCCTTTACTCTGATGACGTACTTAAGACTAGGACACCATCATTGCAAAGGAGCGAAGGCTTGTAAAGTTAACTGGACCTTATTTACTTACTTTTTCGGAGCAGTAAAGGCTTCCATCATTTCCATAGGTACAGGGAACACAATTGTTTTCGTTCCTTCACCGGCGATCTCAGTCAAAGATTGTAAATACGCAAGTTGTAGTGCTGAAGGTGACTCTGAAAGTTTTTGAGAGGCAAGCATCAGTTTTTCAGAACGCTGTAATTCACCATCCGCTGAAATAACCTTAGCCCGTCTTTCACGCTCAGCTTCCGCCTGTCTTGCCATCGCTCTCTGCATCTCTTTAGGTAAATCAATATGCTTTACTTCAACTGTCGTTACTTTAATTCCCCAAGGCTCTGTTGCATTATCTAGAAGCTCTTGAAGCTTGTGATTGATTTTATCTCTGTTCGATAAAATTTCGTCCATCTGGAACTGACCCATAATTGATCGCAAAGTTGTTTGCGCCAATTGAGATGTTGCAAACAAGTAATCCTCAACTTGGTTCACTGCTGCATCGGGGTCAGTTACACGAAAATATACAACCGCGTTCACCTTCATAGATACGTTATCTAGCGTAATGATATCCTGAGGTTGAATATCCATGGTTACGGTACGTGTATCTACTCGAACCATTCTATCGATTCCAGGAATCAAAATAATAAGACCAGGTCCTTTAACACCAATGGCTCGACCGAATCGAAACACAACTCCACGCTCGTATTCCGCCAAGATTTTGATCATCGAAAATATTAGACCACCACCAAAAATGATCAAAGTAATAATAAGACTATTCATGTCTTCCTCCGCAAAACTATTCTTCTCTAGATGGCTCTACCATTAGAGTTAATTTATCATTTCCATAAATTCTTACTGAACTATTAACTTCTAAATCTTCTTTTGATTTAAAATTCCAGATTTCTCCCTGTACAGAAATCTTACCTTTACGCTTCGAAGGCGCTTCAAAACTTACAACTTTCCCTATGGATCCATGCAAAACATCAAAGGTCGCCTGTTTTCGAACCGACCTGGATTTATAGGCAAAATAGGCCACAGCAAACATGAGTGCGCCTAGTATGAAGGCAACAGGAAAAATGTAAGAGTAAGGCAATGTGTACCCCGTTTCTGAAGGGTTATATAAAAATATACTACCAACGACAAAGGCCACTATTCCGCCTGTGCCGAGAATACCAAAGCTTGGCGTAAAAGCTTCTCCAACCATAAACGCAAGCCCCAGTAAAATGAGCAAGAGACCACCCCACCAAACATCTAATTTATGAAGTGCCATCAATGAAACGATGAGCCCCACTGCTCCAACAACGCCAGGAACAATGGCTCCAGGATGAGTCAGTTCAAAATAGAGTAAGCCAAGGCTTCCCATAAACA
Source organism: uncultured Pseudobdellovibrionaceae bacterium (assembly GCA_964523195.1). Lineage (GTDB taxonomy): Bacteria > Bdellovibrionota > Bdellovibrionia > Bdellovibrionales > JAGQZY01 > JAUHWN01. The sequence goes on along the minus strand of CAZFYV010000175.1, from coordinate 1,568 downwards.
TCATATAAGCTATTTCAGGATCAGTAACGATAGCCAATACCTTGTGCCTTAAATCAATTTCAAAATTATTCAAAGCTCCAACTTGAACTGTTGTTGTATCAGTGCCCTCAAGCTTGACCTCTCGTCCATCAGCAAACTTCAAAAACTCATCGAGATCATAAGCAATCTTATCGATCGCACCAATCTTCTCGGCTTCTCTTGAGTCGACGGCTTTAGCTTCAGTGATAATCTGTTCCGCGAATTCTTTATTTCGTCCTCGCAACTCAGCCAAAGAAACAACCCAACTCTTAGTGTCTTCTATCAATTTCTTTCGAAGATCGTCAGGCAGCTCACCTTGACCCGAAATGGGAGTGGCAGCTCCGATATTCGTGCCTTCCAAAGCTCCAGCTACATGACAAGCTTGCAGAATAATAGCGCCTGCACTTCCGGCTCTACCGCCTGAGGGGCTAACAAGACACAAAAAAGGAATATTAGAATTCAAAATTCGCTCAACAATAAATCGAGTTGTTTGCAAACTTCCACCAGGAGTATTTATCTCCAACAAAATAGACCCACAGTCTTTTTCTTGGGCTCGCTGAATGCCCCGATCAATGAAATCTAAAATCGCAGGACCAATTGCTCCTTCGACTTTAATTTGTTGAGTACACCTCGGCGATTGAGCCAAGGCCGGCTTACTTAAGACTAAGAGAACCAAAAGGCCAACGAATGCAGCTACAGTTATTCTTAAAAAAAGCTTCAAGACATTAACTCCTTCATAACCATCTGCAAATCAGCCCAGGTTTGCTTCTTCAGTCCACTTTCTTTCAGCAGAGACTGCAAATCATGGGTAAACAGCCAACGGGATGATCCTTTTTTTACGAACTGATGGGCCGGAATTTCACCTTTGGGGTCCAGTCCAAAAACGACTCGGAACTCTTGCCCTGGCTCTATTTCCATTGATTGATCAAAAGCCCCTTTACACATCACAAGCCCGACACTCGACTCATCTTCTTTCATTGCAACAATCATCTTCGAAAGAAGCTTATGGGCTTCAGAGTTTATAAACGAGTCTCTACTGGATTCTTGAATCACAAAAACCAGTCTGTCGGTGGGCCCTTGGACCTCAATATTTGATGGCTCGGCCTGTAGAGCTTCAGCCTTGCTAGTAGAACCTTCAATCTTGGTGTCATTGGAATCTGACTCGCCTTCAAATTCGATATGACCAAAATGCAATGAGGTCTCATAGGTCGGCAGATCACGAGGAGTGAGTACCTGGTTTATTCCCAAAACTTTGCTGCAGTAATCTCGAAGCACCTGGTCCATAGTCTGGATACTAGCGAGAATGACATCTAAAGTATGCATTTTTCCTACTGACGAACCCAGTCAAAGGCCTTTTTTAAGGCACTTAACGCCTTGCGCCCACCTTCCAAACAAAGACCAAAAACTATTCTTCTATTTTTTTTAGAAAAACCTTAAGTCTCATTTTGAGTCACCGATAAAGACTATGTAGCAGCTAGATGGACCAGGATGGCCCGAGCTGGCTTAGACACCCTGCTAAAAAGTTATGAGTTCAGGAGGAACACATGATG
>CAZFYV010000174.1:0-7905 GCA_964523195.1 uncultured Pseudobdellovibrionaceae bacterium | reverse complement strand
TAAATCAGAGGATTCAGACAATCCACAGGAGTCCAAGTCTTCACGAGAGAGTCCCTGCAAATACTCAATCGATTTCTCAGCAAAGCTCTTTTCAGGTGGATTAAGCTCAATGAGGTCGGGCCTTAAAACAAGCGTCCTGTAAAAGCTCATAAAATCTTGCCATTCAGAAATTTTCTTGTGATGACCACTTAAAAGTATCTGCGGCACACCTAGTTCTCCAACTTTCTCTGGCCGTGTAAACTGAGGTGCTTCAAGATATCCATTTTTAGCGAAACTCTCTTCAGTGACTGAACTTGAATTCCCTAAAACACCAGGAACTTTTCGCGCGATAGCATCTGTAGCTACCAATGCCGCCATTTCACCACCACTGATTACAAAATCTCCTATGGAGAGCTCTTCGTCGATATGACTATTTATGAACCTCTGATCAACTCCTGCATACCTAGAGCAAACCCAAACAATATGATCTAAATCAGAAAGTTCCCTCGCCTTTTTATCATTCAGAGGCGCTCCTTGAGGAGAAAGGTGAATGACTTTTTTAAGAGAACTAGTGTCAGTCTTTTTGAGAGCATTTAAGGCCTTTTCCAGGGGATCAAACAGCATGAGCATGCCATCTCCTCCACCATAGGGCTTATCATCAACTGTCTTGTGCACATCCTCTGTAAAGTCTCTCGGGTTCACGCAATCAAATTCCAATAGGCCTTTTTTTATAGACTGCCCCAGCACTCCATACTGTGTTGTTTGCTCGATCATTTCCGGAAAGATACTGATAAACGTAAACCTCATCAAACGTCCTCACCTGGCAACAAGCCAAAAGGAAGGTCGGTTTCGATGATCCTGTCTTCATCGTTAACTCCAGAAACAAGAGGCTCCACAAATGGAACTTCAAACTCTTTGTCTTCAAGCTTAACAATTAGAGTCGCCTGCATTGAGCTTCCACCTATATCAACAACAACACCAATTTCTCCGCGCTCTTTATCTAATAATTTATAACCAACAAATTCACGTTCTTGGTGATCGTATAACTCTAGGGGCCTATCTACATACAGATACAATCCCTTTAGTTTTTCAGCGTCATTTCTATTTTTAATGCTTTTGATTTGGAAGAGAATGCCTGCCTTACCCGTTTTCTTATGTATTCTTAGATTTGAGATATCAAATCTCTCGAGGTTACTAACAACAGGATTTTCATCAGATGAATTAGAAAGAAAAATTTTGCTTAAATCGTCGGTCCAACTTAAATCTTCACTAAAGGAAATAGCAAAAAGGTCACCTCTGATTCCGTGGGCGTCTTTAATCTTTCCAACGAGTGTAAATGAATTTTCCATATATATTTCAGTTCTTGTTTATAAGCAGGTATCAAAAAAAAAGCGCACTTAAGTGCGCTTTTTTTATCTGAGATTTAATGAATAAATCTACTCAACAATTTCCAAAACGCTGCGCTTTTGTAACTTCGTACTGGCTGCATTCAAGATTGTTCTCATGGATTTTGCTGTGCGACCTTGTTTTCCGATAACTTTTCCAAGATCTTCTTTAGAAACACTCAACTCTACAACAGTTGTTTGCTCACCGACTACTTCGTTAACTTCGACTTGTTCTGGATCATCGACCAAAGCCTTGGCCATAAACTCAACGAGGTCTTTTAAACTAGAAGGGTCAAAACTCATACTCCACCTCACCCATCAATGATTCGCTGTCACATTCACTTCAAAGTCTATTGTGCGCGAATCAAATGACGCTGTAAATCTTAATTTGTATTATTTTCCGCCATAGCGATAAGTTTTTTCACTCTTTCGCTTGGCTGAGCACCTTTGCGGATCCATTCTTTAGCTTTATCAAGATCCAAAGTTAATTTCTTTTCATTTCCGCGAGGCTGTGGATTGAACTGACCAAGAACTTCAATGTAGCGCCCATCGCGCCATCTACGCTGGTCCGCAACTGTAATACGGTAACGAGGCTGTCTTTTCATTCCACCGCGAGCTAATCGAATAACGACCATGCTATGTATCTCCTTATGATTTCAACATCATTGCAATTCTGGACGAAGAGCTTAACCCATTGCATAACCAGAAATGACTAAAGAAAGGTTTTACACAAAAATGAAGCTTTCCGCAAGCCTAAAGATAAGCTTTTTTTAAGCCTCAAATATCGGCCAAATGCTTAAAATTTCAGTATTTTTTAAGATTCAATGAATCGAATAGGCTTCGAATATGAACGCCTTCACGTGCAATCTAGAACGGAAACTTCATTCCTCCTGGAAAACCGCCTCCGCCCTTTCCGCCAAGTCCCATCTTCATCATTTGAGTCATCATTTTTTTAGATGCTTCAAATTGCTTGATGAACTTGTTCACATCATTAACTCGAACTCCAGACCCTTTGGCGATTCGCACCCGTCTCGAACCGTTAATAATTCGATGATCTTGCCGTTCTGCTGTGGTCATTGAGCAAATAATCGCTTCGATTTTTTTGAGTTCGTCATCTGGTGGAGTCATGCCCTGCATTTGTTTGCCAAGTTGGCCCATACCCGGAAGCATCTTCATTAGACCTTCCATTGAACCCAATTTTTTTATTTGTTTAATTTGCGCAAGGAAGTCTTCGACAGTGAACTCACCTTTAGCCATGCGCTGTGCTTGTTTCTCAGCTTCTTCTTGATCTATGACTTCTTGTGCTTTCTCTACTAATGAAAGCACATCACCCATATCAAGAATTCGTCCAGCTAATCGATCTGGATGAAAAACTTCAAGTGCAGTTTGTTTCTCTCCCACACCTAAGAATTTAATCGGAACGCCGGTCGCTTCACGAATCGATAGGGCTGCACCACCTCTGGCATCTCCATCGACTTTTGTTAAAACTAAACCAGTTAATCCAAGTCTTTCATGGAACCCTTCAGCAACATTGACAGATTGCTGTCCTAACATGGCGTCAGCAACAAGAAGAATCTCATTGGGATTCCAAATTTTCTTTATGTCAGAAAGCTCTGTCATCAAGTCATCGTCAATTTGCAAACGCCCAGCCGTATCGAGAATTACAACTTCTAAGCCTTGATCTTTGGCCCAAACCTTAGCTTTGGTTACAATGTCCCTTGGATCCTGTCCTGGCTGAGTATCGAACACAGGCATATCGTTTTGCTTTGCCAGAGTTTTTAACTGGTCAATGGCTGCAGGACGATAAATATCCGCAGGAACCAAGCCCGGCTTTTTACCAAGCTTCTCTTTAATATATTTAGAAAGCTTTCCGGAAGTGGTGGTCTTACCAGTTCCTTGAAGACCGACCATAAGGATAACTGAAGGCTCACTGGTAAGTTTGAGCTCCTCGGCTTCACCACCCAAAATCGTAACGAGTTCATCATGGACAATTTTAACAAACTGTTCACCAGGCTGTACGCCTTTAATGACTTTTTCGCCGAGACCTTTTTCTTTGACTCGGTCTATGAAAGTTTTAACGACTTTGAAGTTTACATCGGCTTCGAGAAGGCTACGACGAATATCTTTGATAGCATCTTCGATATTAGACTCGCTAATGCGCTTCTTACCTCGAAGACCACTAAAACTATTCATTATCTTATCTGAAAGCTGATCGAACATACTAAAACCTCAAACCGTTGCAGGACCACATAATGGTCCTGAGGTCCCAAGAGGTCAAGTTTTGGAGTGGAAAATATGGGGCGAAACTGAAAATATCCGCCTTTAAAGGGCCTCTAGTTGCCGTAGAAGCCTTCCGTTGCAGATGACTGACGATAGTGGCGATAGAAAAACTGCCAAATGAGATCACTCACATCTGGGCCCCGTTCGTCAGTATACTGAAACCTACTGTTTCCGCCGGACCAAGCATGGTCCATTCCTTTAATAATCAAGGCTGCGGTCGTTGGGTATCTTCCTTTGTTGTAGATAAACATACTAGCTTGTAGATCACCAGGAACTGGCTCAGAAGAAAAAATATCAGCATCAACGGATCCATTGAGTTCGCCGTCGTCAACTTGATCATTCATCAGAATCGATTGATCAATTATAAGCTGCGAATGACCTGGGTGAACAACTGTATCGTTAGTCCCGTGGATCGTGAAAACAGGCATAGGTTGAGCAACCTTTCCAGCACACTTTGCAGCAGCTGATGCGGAATTAGAAACGTTCACCATATTAGGGTTACTCATCACTGAAAAAGCAGTCCATTGGTTAACTGCAGCAGCAAAAGGAAGGCCTGAATGAACGGCGCCGGCTGCAAAAACATCGCTATAACAAGCCATAAGCAATGAAGCCATGGCTCCTCCTGCAGAAAAACCAGCTACATAAATTCTATTCGTATCTATAAGAACACTATTTCCCACATTGGAAATAGCTTCCATGACTTTCGCCAACTCATTGTCAGTTCCACGAACCTGATTAGAAGAATCAAACCAATTAAAACAATTTAAAGGATTGCGAGTGCGACTTTGCTGCGGGTAAATAACGATAAAACCATTTTTATCAGCAACTTCATTCATTCGCGTGCTCTGAGCAAATGTAGAACCGTCCTGAGTACAACCATGTAGCATCACAACTACTGGCGCTGGCTGCTGAATATTTGCCGGAACATGAACCAAGGGTTCAGCAAACATCGGATTAAAAAAATTGAACTGAGCAAATGCTAGTGATGCTGTTAAAAAAGTTAATAATGAAACGGCGCAAGCCTTTAGCCAACGATACATAGTCCTAACCCCCCAAAGGTCACAAGAGCTGGGAACTTATAGGAAATAATCATTCTGGTCATCAACCAAGCACAATTTAAATGAGGCATCACAAAACCTATGAAATTATTTCAGGACGCGGGAATAAATCGCCCTGTATAAATGATTGAATTCTTAGAATCTTAGAAAAATCTCTTAGAGAAAGAGCGCTTCGCAAGCTCTCTTTTGTGTATCGAAGGCTCTCTGGTACTTGAACGTGGACTTGGGCTGATAAGACTTTAAGTAACCATGATTAACACCACTCACTTGGGCCGCGGTGGGAGCACCGGTTACAAACAAGCGAAAATGCCCTTGAGCCATCCTATAAGCCTCGCTAAAGGGCTTTCTATAGTAGTCCGACATTTTCAAACTCATCATGTCTGTAAAGTAATGAAAAGGAGATAGCATTCTCACTTGCCCACGAGGTCCAAGGTACTCTACCTCTATAAAAACTCGCCGGTTTTTAGGTATCTTAAGACGAATAAACGGAGCAAGACTTCCTTTTTGCCCAGCAACCATTCCAGGGATCTCATTCCCATCTTTGTCTAAAACTTTGATCCTAAACTGATCAAAAGCGTAGCCTTTAACTAATAATATCGAAACCCATCTCGATTTTCTTGGCGTAAAACTCTGATGAAAGACTTCACCCTTATCCAACTCGCCAATGACCCCGAAAGAAGAGTCGTGATAGCCAGGAACTTGGGATAACTTGTGAGCACGATCATCTTTATAGACCTCAAAAAGGCGCATTTTTTCATTTTTACCGTCGATCAAAACAGACTTCGTCTCACGAACTACAGTACCATCACTCTGAAGAAAACTACCGTTATTGAGTGCATTGTATCCCCATACACCCATATCCCCATTGGGACCTGTGGCACCAAGGACGCCGTGGATGAAATTCACACCCAATTCAGCTAAAGGACTATCTACATAATTCATAGCTGGCATCCATTTGGCCATCTCAAGTAAGTTCTTTTTTGTCAGAATTTTAGATACAGGACCATTTTCACTGCCTGGGCCACCTAATTCAGTCATCTTCTCAGCAAACTCTTCCCAGTTCTTTAGCATTCGAAACACAGTCTGTGGATTCATAGGATGATTTCCAAAGAGTCCACTCAGCCCGAGATTGGAAGCAGAGCCAATAACCCCAAACTGATGATCCATGGGACCAAACTCTTGGAGGAACATTTCTACATACCTATTAGGGTCATACAGAGCGGGATAATAACTACTATGTGGTCCTTCATAGCTCTCACCATTTTCTATGAAATACTCATGGATAAGGTCACTACTCGTGAATTGATACTCTTCTGCCCCATGGGTAGAAAACATACCAATAAATTGCACCCCTATAACCACTGGAAATAAGGATCTAAGTGCTTTGAAGATCAGTGCCCTAAACGACTTCAATGTCATATTCATAAGCAAGGGCTTACCTAATTAATAAACTTCACGATACCTCGACTGAAAAGCTTTTACGGGGTGACAGAATTTGTTTCAATTGTTTTACCCGGCTATTGATGTCTCAAAATGAAACACCAGATTTTTAGTTTTAATCACTCTTCTATTCACAGATTGTAGCTCGTATTTTTTTTAAGCTAATTTGAGTCTGCAATCTTTGTCACTTGAGAGGCCTTGAGCGCGATTTAAAGTGAGAACATAGGGTCCAGGTCAACGAAGATATAGGAGTCACATATGGGACGGTTATGGAAATTAGGATTGCCACTATTAGTTTTCTGCTTTTCTATAAGTAGTTTTGGTTCAGCCATCAAGATTACAGAAAAAACTTATACATCTGCACAACCAAAAGGTTATTTCTTAACATATAAAGAAATCAGGCACCTTGATAAGAAACAAAGAGGCGCTTATCTCAAGCGATTCGAGAAGTTCCTTTCAAAGTATGAAAGTATAAAAAAGCATCAAAAACGTAATAAAAGAAAGTCTAAGAAGTTTAGCTTCGTAGATTATCTTATCAATCAGGCACAAGCAAACAGACTTACTGTTGGTCCTTGTTTGAATAAAGGAATTTTGTTTGAGCCTTTAGATGGAAGCGCTTGTACTGATAGCGATACAAGAACTGAAGGTATGTACACACAGCTAAATACTCTCTGCCAAGCTGGGGAAACTCACTGTTCGATTCTCTTAGGGGTTGGCAACTGTACAAGCAAAAATTCAACAAGAGCCTGTATGCAAAGAAACGGGCGAAACAAACAGATCGTTCAACAAGCTTTCGATCGTTGTGCGGTCAATGCACAAGGGACAGCTGAAGCACCAAATGCCGTCGCTATGACAATCCCAAATACTAGTTACACGATTAACTGTAATGATTTTGTGAATGAAATTAATGATCAAGTGAGACTCGCTGATCTCTATATCACTCGCGGCAAACGTTCCGATGTTTCTAAGACTTGGGTTCGCAATATGACAGCGCCCTTTAGAAGAGCTGCAATTTCTACAATTGCTTCAACCTGTGAGTACAAAGATAAACGTCAGACATCACTTGGAACACAGCAAAGTACAGGCACTCCAAACTGTGATAGAGCTCGAGAGTTAGCCAATCAGCAAATCCAATGGCGAGCTGAATACGAGCAAGCTAAAGCAGAACACGACGGAGAAGGAACTGTGGGTGCCCCTCGTAGAATGATTCACTTAGGTCATTTTAGTAGCGCAGACCACTACAACGGACTTTGGAATCGCATTTTGGCAAACATAAAGTCATGCTCAGAATCAGGTCGCAACTGTCAGGTTCTTGAAGGTCAACTTTCTGAACAACGCCGACTCAACAACCAGTATTGGCAAGATCGTCGAGAAGCCAGAGAAGCTCGTGAGGAATATTTTCGACGCAATGGAGACTACAGAGGAGCACCAAGTGCAGGAGTCTCTTATCCCGATGGTTTGATCCTTTATATGCCAAGTCCTGTAGACTGGAGCGCCGGTGATCGATTTGCTGAAATCAAACGCGTAGGTCTTTCATGTGCTACTGAAAGACGTCAAGGTCGTCAAGTAGCGGCTACTCAATCAAACAACAATGTTTGTATTGCTCATATTGAAAACTGCGAAGTGGGTGGAGCAATCCAAAGTGGCTGGTATGCATGTCCTCAAGTTAATAATCGATGCCCGACAGATCCGCGAGTATGTATCTCTGATAGAACGATCGCTGTCCAAAGTGATATGCACTCTGCAGCTCGAGCCGCGGTAAC
>CAZFYV010000173.1:0-7908 GCA_964523195.1 uncultured Pseudobdellovibrionaceae bacterium | reverse complement strand
TTTCTAGCCCTTTTCATGGCAATCATTCTCGTGAATTGTGGAGGTGACAAAGACGAAAGCACCGATGATACAGTTCAACCGACATTCAGTTCTCTTTATAATAAGGTTTTTGTTACTTCTTGTGTTGGATGCCATGCCCCGGGTGAAAGTGCTTATAATGATGATAATATTATTATCGATTTCACTACTGCGGCCAATGCGTACACAGACTTAACGACAAGAAGTTCTACTTTTATTGGAGCGGCATGCGTTGGAACTCCGTACATTGCAGCCGATGCTGCGGACTCTTATCTCGCGGCTGTACTGATTGAAGATGTTGCTACGTCTTTCAATGTAGGAGGCTGCACAACTCCATTGGCAACTCATTACAACGGTCTCACTTCATTATCTGCTGCAGAAATTAATGCATTATCTCAGTGGATCAATAACGGCGCACAAAACAACTAAAACTATTTACGATCTCCAAATTAGCAGCCAACAATTAGTTGGCCGCAAGAGGTAGTAGCTTAGCAAACGATTTTATCGACTGCCATCTAGGGGCAGCATTGCTTTGCAAGAACTGAGAATCCTGCCCTTGTGAATAGGCCTCAAACCATTTATTAAATCCAGAAGGATTCTGTAGGTATTGACTGACCAACGTCAATTTTATGCGATTAGCTTCAAACCCAACCTGTTTGCTCTTGAGCTCTTTGTAATCTCCAATAGTCTCCTGTAGTAACTCAATCCACGACTCTGGAGCCTTACGCTTGGTCATGACCAAGGCTAAAGATCCATCCAATAACGAGCGATAACTTGCATTGGAAATACGAGAACCCTTTTCATCATTAAATGATTTAAGCTCAATTGAAACTTCGCCTAGAGTCTTAAAAACTCCCTCAGGATTCTTCGAATAGACTTCTAGCTTTTTGACTCTATTCCTTAATCGATACTCTAGCCAATCCACCTTTTTCATAAAAATCTTATCAAGACTCTTTTCCAATTCAGATAGTGCTGACCAATTATTTTTAATATCTTGAAGTGGCTTAGCAGAGCCTTTTAAATTAACCAGTAAACCCGAGGATAAAGTTTTGATTCGTTGTGCTTCAACTGCGCTACTTTGGCTTGACAACATATAGGACTTACTTAGAACTTCTCTAGCCTGCTTAAAGTTTCTCAGTTTATAGAGTGCATACCCATAACTAAGCAACACTTTCATTTCTTGGCTAGTTTCTAACTTCAATTCCTGCCCCAAAAAATTCTCATAGGCATTTTTAGCATCTAAAAAGCGACCAGCATTAAGTGCATAAAAGCCTGCTCGCTCGTAGAATTTCGCTAGTACTGGATTAGGAAGCTTAAGGTTTTCTATTGCGTTCATAATCAAAGAGTAAGATCTTTTGGGCAGATAGTTATAAAAAAGAGAGCGACTATACATCCAGATAAATGACCACTGATCCATAGAGCTCGCAAATGGGAGATCTTTACGCTTTTCAAAATATCTTGCGGATACTCCAAAGTTTCGCCCATAGAAATGGAGCAAACCTAAGTTCCCCAAAGCCGAAGCTCTGACACGCTCATTATCTCTGCTAAGATCCAAAGCTAGAGTTAAATGATTGTGGGCTTTACTAAAAACCTTCTCATCAACAGTGAGAAGCGTTTTTGAAAGCTCCACTTTCCTCATCTGAATCCAACCCAACATTAATTCACGAACTGCAGAAAATCGACTACTTTCCATTGAAGACAGAAGGTCATAAGAGTCATTTAACTTTGCTTTATCTCTTCCACCAGTTGGATCATCAATAAGTAGTAATAGTGCTTTTACAAACTTAAAATTTTCACCAATAAAGTTTTTCTTTTGCAAATACTCATATCGCTGGTCAATCTTTCCTCTCTGGCCATCTTCAAACATGGATTGAATATAGGAGTAATGAGATTCTAGATCATCTGTATACAGTAAAGATCCATAGAATTGGGATGTGGAGTATCTAATCTTACCCTGGCTATGATTCTTGTAGCCTCGGTCCAACATGGCATAAATATATTGAGACCTGGCAAAATGAAATTCAGCCTGCTGCTTCTTCGTCGTATTAAACCAATTCGTCGCGATATAATTCAAATATTGAGCATCTCCGATACTTGCAAACTCCAATAAAGCTCGGATATAGATGGCCTTTTGCAAAAAATAATTGTTTTTTGCCTCACCAGAAAGCTTCACAAAGGATTGAAAAATAGTTCTCTTTTCTTTCGCATCTTCCAACTCGGTCAACTTCATTAAGAGCAGTTCAGACTCAATGAGCTTTACCTCTGAGTGCGTTGCTAACTTCTGCTGAAGACTTTCTAAAACGGTCTGCTTCTGCCTCGAATCAAGTAGGGATGTCATTCGATTAACAAAATCGAAAACATAATAGGTTCTACTTTCTTCACTTAAAAATGGACGCTTCAACAACTCAGAAATCCAATTTGACCAACGCCATTTATAGTCCTTCGAATTTGAAAATAGTGTTCTAGCTACAGAATTAAAAACAAAAACCTCAGATGGTGTTGAAATTCGAGACAGCTTTGTTTTGACGAAACTCTGCCTCGATGCCCTTTTCTTACCCACTAAAAAGTTGAAATAGGATATCAATATTTTTTTACTCTGTAGACTGACCTTAGTTCTAAACAACTGACTCTGCAGTCCTGCTATGAATCGTTTAAAAGACCTTGTGACCTCTCCACCTTCTAACTCGACTTGTGCCTTAGTTGCTCGAACGAAGAACTCTAAGGCAAATAAATCTGGAGTTTTAATAGCCGCTTGTAACTCCTCTAAGATCTCAAGCGCTGCACTGTAATTTTCAGAAAGCACATGATTACTTAACCTTCGCAGATAAAAACTATCTTGGGATAAACTATTGGTTCTAACAATACCAGCGTTTAAAAGCAGGAGCCTATCTAGGTAACTTCGACTTGCCTTATGGGCGTCCCATATCTCTCGCTGTGTCCAGCTAACTGGCACAACTCCCGAAAGAGGTAAGGTGTAAATATCTAGAGATCCCTGAAACCCACAGGCTACAAAAATTTCCCTATCGGTGGGACGAGGAAAACCACAATTTGACTCAAGGGAAGTTAACTGTTCTGGAAGGAACCTTATATCAGATGCATTACTGCGGCTCCTAACAACACTTACATCAATTCGAAATATCGCTGAGTCGTCGTTCCCATCAATAATTTGGTCTCTGTTTGTGTCATTCAGATAATGATTCAAGTACAAATACTTGCCTTTAACTCCAAAGCGAGGAAAACCAGAAACACCAGGTATATTGAGTTGCAGGCTAATTTGGCTAGATGCTCCTTTTGCAACATTGACAAGCTTTAGACGGCTTTCTCCTTGATCAGTTTCAGTATAGGCTAACTCTTTTCCATCATTGGAAAAGTCGAATGAAGAAATGTTACCACTTGCAATCGTCTTTACAGTTTTGTCTTTTAATGAAAGTATCTTGATCTGGCTCGTATTGGTTCCAATTGCTTTCGAGAGAAATCCTACCTGCTCGTTATTGATCCAATCAGGAAGCGAGCTTTCAGATCCCATCGATTCTGCACAAAATATCTGAACACCTTTAGAATTAAAAATACAGATTTGACCACGAGCAGTGTTTCCATAATAGGTAAGAGCAATCTTACCACCATCAGGTGAAAAAGAAGGATGCTCGGCATCTTGGTTCGCTTTCAACATCGGAGAAGCAGAGTTTTGGTTTCTATTTTTAATAAATACCCGCGGAACCAAGTCAATTTTTCGGGTAAAAATCATTGAGTCACTAGAAGGATTGATATCAACTTGATAGTTGTCGTAAGGCCCAACCGTCATTTTTTTCAGAGGAACAAATCTTTGCAACTCATTCTCACGCTTTTCGACAATTGTTTTACCATTTGAAAAAGAAGACAGTCCTATCAAAATTGATAGTCCTAATAAAAAAGATCTAAGAGTTCGATTCATGCTGGTTTCCTAAGTAATAACTAACGAACTAGTTTTTTGTCTTTATTTACGAATTCAGAATTGAGCAAATTCAATAGTTTTTGCTTTTTCTTGCTATCTTTTTCTTTTGCAAAAAAAGAAGGACCTCTTTTTTCCAGTTTCTTTTGAACCTGCTTTTCGAAGTCAGGCCATTGAGCAGCGGATTCCTGTTCAATGATAGTTTGCCGATCAACAACAACTAATTTGGCAGAGCATGCAGAAAGAACACAGCACAATAAGCTAGCAACTAAAATTCTCATTTCAAAGGTATCTCCTGTAAGAGTTTTTTTATTCCTTCTAACTTCGAAAGCATAATTTGGCTCACCGGAATACCATATAACGAAATTCCCGGCACGGCCAGAGCATCGAAGCTAATCTCAACATCAACAAATCCCTGGTTAAAAACCATAACGACTTCACTTGGAGCAGCAAGACTAAGGCCTAGCCGCGCTTTATTAATCTGATCGTTTTCATAAGTGGGATCTAACACATTGAGCAAACTTAAAAGGCCATCTTCTGAAACTTTGGTAACATCTATTCGACCGTTTATTTGACCTTCATTTAAATTAAAGACGATACCAGTTCTAGCGCTAACCATATCCTTCGACCGGTCAATACCTTTGAGAAATTTCTCAGGAAGAACTTTAGAAAGTCGAAGCTGTGTCACTCGATTTAACAATCCAATCTCCAATTGCTGAGGACGAAAATCTAAGGAGAATTCGCCGTCCATATGTCCTCCATCTGGAAAGACAAAGTCGAAGCTATGCATATTTAAAAGATTTTGCTTAACACTAAAAAAGCCATAGATCGGGCCAAAACTCCTTCCAGCCCATCTCACCTCTTTAACAAAGAGCTGATCTGCTTCAGACAAAAGAGGTTGTACCTGTTTATATTCAACCCGTTCAAAAGGGTTTCTTTGTATAACTTCAGTAAAGCTTACAGCTTTTCCCTTCAATGAAAGTCGCTCTTCAAAATTAACAGGCCCATTGATTGGACCTATTGCGAAACCATCTTTCTCTATAAAAAACTTATTAAAGAGCATTCGACCAGTTAGTTTTAGTTCGGTACCCCTACGAATTCCTAGCTCAAAGGGAATAGTCATCTTCCCAAGAACAGAACCGAGTACAGTTTTTATCTCCTTCGATTTAGACTGAAGCTGAACTCTTCCTTGAATCAAACTATTCTTTCTTTTTAAATCATATTGTCCACTGACGCGGGTTCTGAAAAAACGGTCACCAAAGTCGATATACGCAATGGGAAGTGTCAAAACTGAATCAGCATTGAGTTCACCAACGACCTTTGATTTTATCGCGCCAAAACTCTCAAACCCTCCATCAGGCTTCGCCAAAGAAAGTGTTTTATTTTCCATTTCGAAATTCAATTTGCCCGACTTCAAAGTCTTTCGATTCAGAGTAGAATCAAACTCCATCTTCATTTCTCCAGACTTTAATAGCTTCTTAACATCGATTTGTGGCAGATCTAATTTTGCCATAACTTCCAATTCGTCGGCCATATTCATATTGAAGTCGAATTTTACATCATCGTAGAAAACACTCGAAAATTGCCCTTCTCCATCTTCGGTTTGCTGCGCAACTCCTGACATATGTACATTAAACTTTTCTTCCTCTAGCAATCGTCCTGAGCTAGAAACATCTAAACAACTCTTCTGAGATGAAAACTTGCTCGTTAGATCAGCTTTCCACTGCCCTAAAAATGAGAGGTTTTGTTTCAGAAGTTTGCTAGCAACCTCTAAGTCTATTAATTTTGTATTTATTTGAATGTCACATGAATCCAAAACACGAGCAGCAAAATCAATAGAGACGACCGAGTTTTCAAAAGCTGAAACAGATAACTCACCTTTAAACTCATTGTAGTCACTACTTATATTTGCCTTCTTCTCTAAAACTAATGATTCGATGGACTTTAAACCATCTATTTTCAAAGTTTTCGAATTTAGCTTCAATCTAACTTCATTTGAAGAATCCAAGCTTCCCGCAAGCTTAATCTGGTCAGCACTATTCTGCATATAGCTAATACTAGGACTTTCTAGGTCAAACTTTAGCTGCGTTGGCTTAAACTCTTGAAGGGTCCCGGTCGAATTTACTAGAAGCGATGAAAATGGCTTTTCACTTGGGTTATCTATACTGACCTGCACAGAGTAATCTAATTGAGAATGCAAGGAAGATATAAAATCTAGAATGTGCTGAACCTCAGCTTTCTTTTTAATCTCCAAGACTGTTCTTCCACGGAGTCCTGAGAAATCAAAAGGTAGAGCCGGCAAAACAAATTTGTTTAAAACCTTTCTTGGGAATTCAACCTTTAATGACGAGGACAAAGCATTTTGACTGTTAACGTCTAAAGTATTTTCTGTATTGAGAAATCGTATGCCATCGAATACACCAATGAGATTAAACTTTCCTGACTCTAAGGAGTCCTTAATGGATAACTCTGATTCAAATAAAAGGATTGCTGGCTTTTTCAGAAAAGGACTACGTATCTTTTCAACCCTTATTAAACTACTAAGTTTAGAGTCAATTTTATCTTTTGCTCCAGGTCGATCGGGAACTTCGATGTCAATAAGGATCCCCTCTAAGTCAGCTACCGTACTGAGGACCTTTCCCTTGAGCGACTTCGAACGATAACGAACCTTCTTAGTTTTGCCGGTTAAAAACAGTCCATAATTTTTAGCAATTAAAAATGGAAAGTTTCGGATATCATTAGTTCTAATCTCCTGATTTAACTTAAATTCAAGGGAGATTGGTTCCGCATCAAGTCTTGCTGTTTCGCCTTTAGATTTTTGAATCATCTCAAAATCAACGACTTCCAAGTTAGACTTGGAGTCTTTAGATCTAAAAACCCAGGAGCTTTCTTCTAGACCAACTTCGAAATCAAAGTCTATCTGACTCTCAAGGTCAAATGACAAGTTCATGAATTCAGAATCTAAAGTCATCGAGGGTTCACCTGTATTTTTTAAATTTGAATTCAATTGGAAAGCCATTCGTCTATCTTTAAAACGGAACATTCCCTCTAAATTAATTGATTCTCGGACTCTTATATCTTGGTCGGCGGTGATATAGTGAAAATCTAATGAAGAGTTTTTGACTGAAAACTTCTCGACAATGACTTCGGAGCTCACCAAAAACAGTTCCATAATCATAGTATTTAGATCTGTTTCTTCGGATTCAGTTCCATCATAAATTTCTGGTTCTGTGCTTTCAGGAGCTTTAAGCTTTGCTTTTATATTTGCACCATCGATCTCAAAATTTGGAACTAATAAGTTCTGTGAAAGTATTGAAAAACTCATTTTTAAATCAACAGACTTAACTAATATATCGAGAGAAAGACCGCCATTTTCTTCTTCCTGCTTAACGACTCTCAAGTCTTTAATTTGCCAAAATTGGAGTGGTTTGATGCTGTACTCACTGGCACTTAGCTCAATATTAAAAAAGTCTTTTAAAAAGCCTTGCGTCTGTTCAAAGACAAGCTGCCCACCTGATTCGCTATATGAAGTGTGATAAATAAACCCACCAAGCAATATGACCACAATCAAGATGGTCACTGCAAAAAAGCTTAAACTGTACTTAATAAGTTTTTTAATTTTCACTACTTAGAAGAATACCAATGCAAAGCGGAGACTTTAAGAACTTATCGAGGAAAATGGCATTTAGTGATCCAAAGACTTTACCCAAGTCGAAAGGCTTGAGTGGTTGCAATTTCAGTTGATAACACTCTTGCACCAAAACCTCTTACCTCAGCTCCAAGACGCTTAAAATCCTGCAACTCGGAATTAGTAAATCCTCTTTCTGGACCAATGACTCCGACGCTTGGTTCTGACGGGAGGGGCCAATCACTTTTTAGACTTGGATGTGCAACAAAGACCGGCATTGAAGAAAACCAAACAGACCAATCGACATCAATAAAACGTTGGTAATTGCGGAAAT
>CAZFYV010000172.1:0-7938 GCA_964523195.1 uncultured Pseudobdellovibrionaceae bacterium | reverse complement strand
GCTGTATCAAATTGAATCAAATTATTCGTTCGAGAGTGAGCCAACTCACTTTCTAGCTAAGGCATTTTTAAATACGTCGGAGAACACTCCAGAAAATGGGGCCAAATCCACCCGATTGATCGGGCATAATTTGATAACCAAACTCGGTTTTTTCGACAAAATCTGGAATGGAGTTAGAGTCTGATACGGATTCTATCTGATCAGGTTTCTTCTTTAGTATCCTCTCTATAACCCCATCGTTTTCCAACGGAGAGATACTACAGGTTGAATAGGTAATCACTCCCCCTGGCTTCACAGTAAGTAAAGCTGAACATAAAAGTGAATATTGTCTGGAAGCTAATTTTTTTGTTCGAGAGGGAGTCCACTGATCAAGTTCAGATTTGGTTTCAAGAAGATGCTTTTCCCCGGAACATGGAGCATCGACTAGCACCTTTTCAAACTCATGCGGAAACTTTATTCCAATTTTTTGTCCGTCCTTTCCCCATAAAAACACCTGTTCACGCTTTTCTCTAGGAATATAAGATCTCAAAACAGATTTTAAACGGCTTCTTCGGTTTTCAGACATTTCATTGGAGACCAATCGCCCTCTGCCATTCATTTGGTCCCAAATCACAAGGCTCTTTCCCCCAGGAGCCGCACACATATCTAGAACATCATCTCCAGGAGTCACACCTAAGGATTTAGCTGCTATCACTGAAGCTAGGTCCATTTCATACCAAAGAGGAATTCCTTGGGAATCTTTAGGTATCTCTCTCCTTTTGTGGAGTTCAAAACAGTTCCCAAACAACTCATTTCCCTGAAGCACTTCATTGTTAACCGCCTCAGCTTCAAAGTTTTTAAAGGCAATTTTTTTATCCACATCTAGTAAAGACTCCTTTAACTGGGGCCACCGATGAGAATAGATATTAGAATAGTAAGCTTCAAATGCTTCTAGACCTCGCTGTTTTTTCATAAAACTAAGATATCAACAGAACAGGATAAAAAAAAGGGACTTCTTTCGAAGCCCCTTAAGCCCTTCCCCCAAAATTTCCAGGCTATTAGATTCTATTCATGTTCAAGGATTCTCATAAATCTTCTGATGAAGTAGATATTAGATTCCTCATACTCAAGATCATCAGTCATATCATTGATCTGAGTTTGAATCTGACCGGTCTTTACGCCCACAATCAAGTTCACAGTGTTACCAAGAAACTGCATATGCTCATTGAAAGCCATGATTACTGCTTGGATCAATTCCTTTTGAGCTTTATCTACATCCTGAACTGGATCTGTTGGCTCATTAGAAATTTGCCCTGGCTCACCTGGCTGAGATCCCTGACCTCCTAGAGCGTCCTTAACAGTCGTGTCCTGCTGAATGTTTTGCTCTTGTGCCAATCCGTGGGCTTGCGCCAGTTCATTAATCTTAGTGGCAGCTGCACCAACTTGCTGATTCATAAACTGAAGAACCTGTTGAAATTGTTGATCAGGCATCTGTGGATAGGCTTGATTCAATAAACCGATTAGATTCCAAATACTCTGAGCTCCTTCAGTGTTGTCGGTAATCGTTCCAGCAAACTCATTGAGCTCAGGTACTTGCATAAACAAGTCATGAAGCTTTTGTCGACCTGGTTCAGCTTCAACCCTTGATTGTTCAACGATTGGCTGAGCATTATCGCGCATCTCAATCAATTGAGATCTCTGATTCGACAACTCAGCAGCCTGTCTTACCATATTGAAGGCAATAGACTCACCTTCAACCGTTCGATTCACTCTAAACTTACTCATGCCATCCGCTGAAAGAAACTCAACGCTATCCGCTTTTACTCCAGTGTCTCCACAACCGACCTCACCATCGATACAGATTTTCATCTGAGAAACAATTGATCTTTCGCTTTCAGAAGCAAAGTTCGCTAATCCAGTGATGATCATCATTAAGTCCATATTTGATGGATAAGCGGCAGGAATCAAAACATTCTCCGCCATAGTGCCATCACCTTTTCTCAAACTCGCTTGAGATATCCATGGATTTTCAGAGATCAAAGAATTGGCAAGGTTCATGACTAAGTCACGAGACTGAGGAAGTAGATAGGCGTTCGCTTGAAACCCTCTTTGACGATACTTAGAAACACCCACGTCTCTCACTGCCAATGCATTGATTGCAAGATACTTATCAATCCCGTAACCAACTCTCTGGAGTTTATAGCTTTCACCTTCATACTTTTCGAAATACGAGAGATATTTTGAATTCATTCCCCTTTGGAAATAAATCAAGTTCTTCTTATTTTCAGCCACAAACTGATCGATTTGATTGGCATCCATATTCTGAAGTGTGGCCAATGTTCTTAGCAAGGTTTCACCTTCAGCTGCAACCTCGGCTGCCGTTTTCACCTGATATCCGCTACCTTGACTATCCCTAGACAGACTCGGAAGTGGAGTAACAATTGGAATGACCTGAGTAGGCGCTACTTGAACTTCTCTATAAAGATAGTGTCCTGGCTCTGGAGCTGCGATCACGCTTTGGAAAAAGTTCATTGCGATTTGGTTAGCCAAAACCAAATCCGCTAACTTGTTAGCTTCATAGTCTCTAAAGTCTTTGAATGGTCGACCCGACTTTGGATCAATCAAAGCTTGAGACCAATTTTTAATTTCCCACGTTGGAAGGTTCCATTCACTGGCTGTAGCTGGGTCACAAACATTTCCAATTTCGCCATTTTCAATTGAGTCCTGCTGGAAAGCAAAAGCACAAGTTCCGGAACTGAGCTGAGTAATATCGAAGTCGTCACCAGGAATAAGATTATAAATCATTTCGTCGATAACTTGACGAATGTTCATAAATCTCATCATCGAGCGACCAGCAGCTCCACCCATATTAAAATCAAAAGAAGCTCTGTCTCTTCTAAAGTGAGATCTTAGGTACCCCGCTTGATAGTTTTCAATCTCGGCCAAAGTGATAGTTGTTGCATTCCAACCTCTATCAAATCTTCGACAAGTGATATCCTCACCAACTCGCTGGTCAGTACAAAACTGGAAGTTCGCCTGAACAATCGGATCCGCCATTCTTTTAGCTCGGCTATTAGAAGCACACGCTTCAGTGTCACCTTTAAGAGCGTCATCACAAGGGAACCCATAGTACCCGTATTTGATGGCAGCCTTATCATATGACCCCAGTCCACCAAGGCCTTGGAAGTAAAAGAAATCACCATAGTCCATCACTGAACTAAAAGCATACTCTTCTAAATCTTCCATCTTAACAGACTGATCACCATTCTTTAATCGAGCGTAACGATCGTGAAACTCAGGATGGAAATTATTCTTATCTGAACTTCCATTAAAGTTGTGCCTTAAACCGAGCGCATGTCCCATTTCGTGAGCCGTCAGCATAATATAGATATTTTCTTCGATATCTTTTTTAACTAACTTTCTAATTTCAGAAAAAGGTTTTCCTTCATTCGCTCTAATGATTTTTCGAATGTAGTTTTCAACGGCCCGAGCAGCAAACTCTACAGGTTCGAAATTGATTCCCTGCTTACTTGCCTCTTCGTTCCAGCCAGAAAGATCTCTTCGACCGCTGAAGCCTTGACCTTGAAATGGTCTTAAAGCTTCACCAGGATTGAGGTATGGCTCCATAGCCTGAAGAGCAATTTTCATATCGGGATCAAATTGTTTACCTTGCAAAACTTCTGCTTCATAAGCCATTCCTTTTAAAACTGGCGATTGAAGTTTACTCAACCCGAAGTCAAAAACCTCCGGAGCAGCTTCGATAGCTTTTCTGTGATTAGCTACTGCCGCTTGCGGAGATTTAGAATAACTGTCTACCGCATAAGTTCCATCGAGCTTGCCTCTTTTCATTTTTAAGAGATTCGGAACTCGAGAGCGTGATTCAATAACTGAATTGCTCTTTAATGCATTAATCCACTTTTGAGGAACTAATTGCTGAGTTGGACTAACAAGACTTGAACTTTCACCTTCAGCCATAGTTCTGGCAAAGTGCTGCACACCATGTGTAAGTGGAGATGCTCCCTGGGTAATACTTTGAATATTAACTGCAGGTGTTGCAAACGAACTTACAAACTCAGGATCACTTTCTAGTTGATCTAGAATATCGTCCATATATCCCATGGTCCATTGCAGGCCATCAGTATACATAATGGCTCTGGCGGCAATAATCTCACCAGTTCTTGGATCAGTAACAGTTTGCCCAAGACCAAGTGGGCCCGCATTATTTTCCGGAGCGTAAAGGACTAAAACATTGTACCTTGGATCTGACATATTGACTCGAGTTGACTCCTCAAGAACAACAACATCATCAGTTCTACTTAGCGCATCTTTAAAAGCATCATTCCACATTCCTACAACTTTTCGAGTGGCTTCAAGATACTTATCATCAAACTCTTTATTTAAGTGCCATACGATTTGATTCGTAGAACAGCTCGCCGCAGTTCCGCTTGCAAGAGTTCTCCCCGGCTCACAAACATTGTGTCTGTTTGCTAGGTACTGAACGTCATCATCAAGAACACCTTTCCCGTAGGTTTTAGATGTTCTTCTTGTTCTGAAATACCCAAACCGCTCGAACTCTTTATCGTCGTAGGCTAGAGGCGTATAGTCTGAGGCTTTGACTGGCATAATGTGGGTTCTGTAACGAACCGTAAAACCAGAGGTTGGATCAGAGCCAAATAGAAGTCCCATATAGTAAGAAAAGAAGTTCCATTGAACCGCATTCTTAATATTCTCTTCAACGAGGAAAGACATATGTCCGTCTTTATCCACCTTAAAATTCTCAAGCATCAGTGAGTTCTGAACGGTTTTAGAACCCCAGCTCCAAAGGTTTCCTGAGAGCTTAAAATTATCTTTATTGGGACTTTCCCAATTCACTCTCATATAACGCCTCTTGTACCAAGGGCGGTCCTCTGTATCTTCGACGAGATCGTTAGTGAGTTCGCCGTAATCATTGTCTCCACGCTGAATATCAAAGTGCTTATCGATTGGGAAAGATGCAATTACGATTTTCACTTCTTCTCGTTGAGGATTGGCCGGGTAGACTTCTAAAAACTGAAGTTCCGTTTCCGTGATTTTTGTTTCCACGATTCCGTAGTCCTGAAGAACTCCTGGAACAGCTCCGATGTCATTTTTAGAAGACGCTTCTTCGACTCCACGAACGAGATGAAAACGCTTACCTTGAATGGCAGCACTTTCTACACCCGAAGTAAACTGGCCAAAAAGTGCTTTATCTAGATAAGGCTCTTTCTTTACTCTATTATCGAGTACCTGCTTCTTGGTACATGAAACTCCAAAAGCCAGGACAAAACCTAGCGTCAGTAATCCCAGCATCGATCTAAAATTTTTCTTCCCCATGATGATCCCCTATTTCTTCCTTAAATAGTCATCGATAAACTTAAATATGTAACAGCGTCCCTCGGATCTAAAAAGTCGTACTCGTAGTTTTGACCAGAAGGATCTAAACCATTCTGTCGACTTCTAAAACCAATTGTTGCTGAAAATTCTCGTATAAATCTGTAAGACGCCGCAAAACTTGCGGTCGTCAATGTTCGCCCAACATCTTGAAAACTGACGGTGTGAGTAAAAGCTAAACCAGTGCTCAGAGTTAACTTCTTAATTGGTGAATACCTAAGCCCGGTAGAACTGGTGTATGCGTGAGGGCGATTTACTGTTCCAGCAATAGTTATATCAAATTCATAAAAACTATACTGATAAGATAAAAACTGGCTAAAGAGAAATTTTCCAAAGCGCTTGCTTGTAAAGAAATTTACACCAAGGCCTCCCAAGAACTCTGCTTGAACGGATGACTGAGACGTCCCTAAGGTTCCATCAATCCCTACCGAACTAAAATCCATCCAAGGCACCTTTACTACTTTTGAAATGCCTCCATTAATATTTCCGAATCTTGTATCTCTTCCATCCGCCGGCTCATAAGTGAGTTCCTGGCTCATATCTGTTGAGAGTGTTAACTCAATTTGCTGAGGGACATAGCTCACAGTTCCTCGAACACTTAATCCAAGCGATTGATCATAAAGATCATCGTCCTGATTAATTGTTGAAGAAATTGTCGAAGCAACGATACCTTGTGCTTTCCAATCTCCAGTGGCCTTTTCAATGATTTTTTCGCCAGTGACAGGATCAATTCGCGTAACGGTCTTTTTAGTTTTTGCAGACGCTTTGAGCTCTGTTCGATCCGTAGATTTTTTAGAATTAGAGCTTTCAACTTTTGATTTCTTTGATTCGGGCATTTTCAAAGTTTTAGATTCAGCATTAAAAGCCGAAAATAAAACTGATAACCCAATCAGCAAAGCAAAAGACTGCCTAGCAATTGAAATCGCACTTATATACTTATTTATTTTGAGAATGTTCTCATCAGAACCAAGACTTAAATTCAAAGCTGACAACATGTTGTTGCGATCTTTGCTGTCCCCTACCGCTTCTTGCGTTCTTCTGGCCATTCCCATTTGGCCAAATAATTTCATATCCCTATAAATCCCCTGTTTCATCCACTCCATGTGGATAGAATCCCCTCAGGGAAGACATACATCACAGCATGTCCACGACCATTGTCACGCAAGTTTTGGACCAAAATCTGGGTGAAGCGTCGAGTAAAAGTATAAACTATTAAAATCTGAAGAAAATATTACGAAACTTTATTTTTTCGCCGCGCGCATCCAGACTCTAGTCCAGTGCAATATTACACCGGCTCATACTTATAAAGCACCAAAGCTTATGTAATGGCCATGACAGGTAAATACATATTCTGCCCCTAGATTTTCCCAGGGAACAAATTACCTAGGTTTTTAGTCTCCTCTTATAAATAAACCCGTGATCTCTGCCCACGAACTAATCACAATAATATAGATAACAAAGAACCAGGATGGTTCTTTTTGACACCAGGAGGGGATATGGTTCGTCTGTCTATATATATAATGTTTATAGTGGCATTCTCGTCAATCAGCTGCACCAAAAACTCAAATAAGAATTTTAAAGAACGGCCACCCATCGCTGAAGAAGAAGTCATCTACGGAGATGATGACAGAAAAGACATTTACCAAGTCACGAATCCTACCCACCTAGAACTTGCCCGCTCTACTGTTGCCCTGGTTTCAAAAACAAGTTTTCAAGAAACAAGTCCCGTGAGTGATTATTATGACATGGCCCAAACTCCTTTTGGCACATTCTATGGACTTTGCACTGACGAACCTTTTAAGGAACAAAATGCATTTGCATTTTGCTCGGGAACATTGATCGCCCCGAACCAAATTTTGACTGCAGGCCACTGTATAACTGATCGAGATTCCTGTAGAGACACTCAATTCGTATTTGATTGGGCTATACAAAATCAAAATGACGAACCTAAACAGACTCCAAAATCCAATGTCTACGATTGCGTTAACATCATTAAGCATGAACTCCGATCAAATGGTGCTGACTACGCCATTGTTGAAATTGATAGACCTGTAACTGATAGAAATCCTGCACAGTTAGATCAATTTTCGAATACGACAGCAGGCACTCCCCTTGTAGTTATCGGCCACCCTTCTGGTCTACCCACAAAAGTAGCAGACGGTGCTGTTATTCGTAGAGTGACTAATAGAGGCTATTTTGTAGCAAACCTCGATACATACGGTGGAAACTCAGGTAGTGGAGTTTTTAATGAAAACACAGGAAAGCTCATAGGCGTTCTGGTTCGTGGCGAAACGGACTTTGTTTATGACAATCGAAAGAACTGCTTTAAATCAAATGTGTGTAGCGCCAATGCCTGCAGGGGTGAAGATGTTACAAGTCTCGATGCAATTATGGGCACCCCTTAGATTTCAGACCAAAAAGAGGCCTGGTGACATTTTTTTCAGGCCTCAATTTTCCTAAAGACGCTTTTTTACCCCTCCCGGGACATTCACTTAAATACCTGAAAATACACAACTTTACCAGTTCTCTGGGAGCTTCTTTGAAAGATCT
>CAZFYV010000171.1:0-7957 GCA_964523195.1 uncultured Pseudobdellovibrionaceae bacterium | reverse complement strand
CTCGAAGATACCCTCAAATCCATACAAGCTGCGAAGGTCGAAAACGGTTTGCTTTCAGATATAAAAACCAGTCTTGAATCGATGCTTGATATGTTGAGTAAGCAAATTCTAGAGTATCAGAGACTAGTAGAAAATCGTATGACCACAAATGTAAGATTGAGCTCGTATATTTCAGAAGTTCATTCGCTCCTAGGGCTAAGAAAAGCCGAAATCAGCAATGCTCTAGAACAAGGACGAGGCCATCTTGATCAATATGTGAGACCAGAAAATCAACTGAGAGAGACCTTAAGCCAAGCCAAAGAAGTTTTAGAAAAACCATATGAAGTTCAAGATTATGCGGCTATGCTAAACGACTCAGAAATCGTAGATGTATTTACAGGTGGAAGTCAGAACGGGAATGTGTCTTCACTCAATGCCCTAAGAATAATCGTCGACTCAGGCACGAGAACAGAGAAGGTATACACTAAGCTCAACGCACTTCTTACGACCGTGACAAATGAAGATATGCATAGATACTTTAGAGCCTATCTCGATCTCTATCCTGATCGACTTGTTAATATCTATAAATATCTCGAAAAGCTACTGCCAGCCGATCAAACCGATGTGATTGTTCGCGAGTATGGACAGAGCCTTGAAGAACATAAGAAAAAGATGAGATTAAAGTACATCAATGAACTCACTGTCAGGTCTGCCATTAATCCAGACTTTTTAGCGGCCATTGATTCAGCCCGACATCAGCGACCTTCATTGGAGAAATATACTAAATATCACAGTGGTTATCATGTGGCCGACATCATCTATTTGAAGATTCAAAAAAGTAAATATTTAAAGTGTGAACACAACTTTATCACAACAAGATAAGGTTAAACTAAGAGGACAACGGTGAAAAATTCTAAGTTCGTTATAGTCATTTTATTAATCCTAGGCTCTCTTGAGGCTTTTGCCATTGATAGCTCGAAACTGTTTTGTGAAGACTATTTTGCAAAACTTCAGATTAAAAAAACATCGAGTGTTACTCGTGGAGAAGTCACTGACTCTTTATTGGATGTTCTTGTAACGAGAGTCTACCGACATGACGATTACCTCATCACAGATGATATAATTCTTCTCAAACAACGTATTGTTGAAGGATCTGACCCCAAGGAATACGTCAAAAGCCTCGTTGAAACGCTCGATCTTTCAGAGGAAGATATTTACAGGTATGGAAACTTTGTTCGTATCTTCGAAGAAATTGATCCTAACGACAAAATATTACAAGATTATTTTAACGAATGGTATATGAATGACGTTCAAAAAAGGAACTTCTTATATGGAGTACGTCGAGTCCAACAATACCGTGAAGCGATCTATGAATATGAAAAAGTCGTAGAGCTTAGCCAAAGAACCGATAGACCCTACTACTCACCGAGATTTGCTCGAGTACGAGGAAAAATTGTGGACTTGATCAATGATCCATATGCCTACGGCATGCTCTCTCCAAATTATGAAGAAGCTTTGGAAATATATCGCAACTTCTTCGTACGATTTATCTCGCCTTTTAAAGCTGCCCACATACGAACTGTTTCAGAGATGGCCGTCGATATACATTTTAACCATAGACGTGAAGGGTATATCAAACGAAGCTTGCTCCAAGACTTAATTCCCATAGTCGAAGCTTACACCGGTGAACCAGTTGAAGGTAAAGAAGGCTCAACTCTACTTTGAGCGAATAAAAAGCTGACCTTCAGTTTTTGGGTCAGCTCCCTTCGGAACTAAAAATAAAGTATCCATAGATGACATATATAAATCTAAAGCAGTTCCGTCTCTTAAAGTTAAAGAGCCCTGCTGAAGATCCCCTTTATCTATATCTAATCCACCAGACGAAGGGACAAATAAACTCCAATCTACTAAAAGATCATCTCTTCCAAGATAAACAGGAGTCCCACGTTTTAATTTTATTTCGACGATGGCCTCCACTTCAGGGAGTTTTATATCAGAAATCGACTTTTCTTTTGCTTGATACAAAAGCTTAGTCTCTTTGGGGCTTTCCACAATTTTTTCGGCACCATCTTTCTTACCCATCCTGAAGGTCGAAAAGAAAACAAAGACACTCACTAGAACACTGATCAAAATACTCGTAGTAATGGGCAAATAGAGACCAAATCCCTCACGCTCCACACGAATGTCTCCTGGGAGCTGTCCTAGGTACTTAATCAACGGAATTCGATCACGAAATAGTAGCACTCCCCCTAATATGAGAAGGAATATTCCAGCAATTATTAGATATTTAGCCACCTGATTCACAAAATCCCCTAAAAATTTTACAGAGTGCTAGAGCTTAATTGATCAAACCCCATATTTCTGGTGATTTATCGAGTTATTCCAAAACTTTATCTTGGGGAGGATAAAATGACAATTGGATCTCTTAAAAGCATCGCAATATCTTTGATTTCAGTCCTGATTTTGACTGTTTCTGGAATTGATTCTGCCAATGCTGAGTGCCGTATTCGTACCAACAATCCCCAGTTGCGTGTAGTTAATAACGATGCACTCTCAATTTTACTGACCCAAGCACCAAGGTGCCCAAGAGACGTGGGTGAGTTTAAAAGCTTGCTCCAGTTGGCAGGCCTTCAGACTGAACCCTACTTAGTCAATAACCGAGGCTTCCACTCTAGACGTGGTAGCTATTCGGTCTTTGAATCAGTTTTTGGCGATACGCAAAATCTACCTTTTCCACTAATTGGTGGTCAGTTCTTCTTCGGCCATTTTGTTTTACCTAATGAACAAGGACAACTCGACTGGAATCAGGTGCCTGGTGAGGGAGCCCTAATGATCGAACTCATCGTTTGGGATTACACTAAGGGTTACTACAACTTTTATGAACTCATTGGTGATGGCCAAAAAGGTGTTTGGTTTTACCGTGGAGACTCGCAAGACATTTACAACGATAATCAATGGCTCCATAGAATGCCTTCACCGGTCAATTTCGGAAAAAGACTTAGATGTTCTGGCTGTCACACCAGTGGTGGACCAATACTAAAAGAATTTGGTCGCCCCTTTAATGATTGGTGGACAGTCAACCGTCCTCTTCCAATTGGATCGGAAGCTCCTCTCACTCAAAGACTTCGAAACAATCTTAGTCGTGTAGTCGATACTGCATTTTTTGCTGCAAACGTAAGAGATGGAATTATGGCCCTTGAAAATAGTGCTGGATATCAGCAACTAAAAAGGTCTCTCACTTTCCAAGAGATCCTTAGGCCACTGTTTTGCCCTGTGGAGATAAATCTTCTTAGTGATATCATACCTCACGAACTTGGAAGTCCGGCGATTAATATCCCAAGTTCCCACTTTGTAGACACAAGACTCGCTAAACTGGATATGGTTGTTTCAAGAGATCTCTACGAGTCAGCACTGGCAGCCTTAAATTCGAGGTTTCCTGAAACCAATAAATCGGATTCAGATCACGCTTGGTTAACTCCAGTAAAGTCATTTCAAGATCGTCAGGCAGTGGCAAGTCTGATTAGAATGGGCTTTATCAGTGAAGAGTTGGCGGCTGACGTTTTGGCTGTGGATATGACGAACCCAAATTTTTCGATTTTTAGGTGTGAACTTCTTAATGCGGTACCAGAAATTCCATCGAGTGACTGGGTCAATATATTCATCGGAAACCTTATGAATAGCGGCTTTCCTGCAGCTAGAGTGATGGTCGACCATCTAACAAATCCTGAAAAGAACTTAGAGTTTCATCGTAATAGAGCGCTCAACTTCTTAAAGACTTGTGCTCTAAACTTGAATAATCCTGAAGGCGTTAATGAACAGGTTCTGTTACTCGGTCAAAGACGTCTGGAACTCGCGAGAAGCCAGATCTCTCAAAACCCCTTGGGTCAAATTCTTGAGCCCGGCTTTAGAGTTATATTTCCTTCTCAAAACCTAGACACTGGCGGCGTTTACTACATTAACGATATGAATTGTCGTTTACAGCCGTTTTAAGTTCGTTAGACTAATGTAATTTTAATCATCCCATCAAAGTGATGACATAAAAAAAGGCTCCTCTTTGGGAGCCTTTTTTGTCTTCTAAAATCTTATTACTAGATATAAGAACCACTCTTGATCTTATCAACGATGATCTTCTCGTAATAAAACGGATCTTCAGGGTTCACACTAAAGTAAGACTGCTGTTCACAACGTAGTTTTTCTTTTATCAACCAATTGAGAACGTTAGCAATTTTCTTATTTTTGCGATCTCTAAAAAACGGATCGTTTTCGAGAGCATCTTTTGCTTTTTTCAAAGATCTCATTTCCTTAGGATCCGAAGCCTTCACTGGGTAACAGTGAAGGTCGTATTTTTTTACGTCTTCCGGAAGTACACCTAAAAAGTGTACATCAGGAGCTGAGAAATCAGAGTTTCTAATCAAACTCGCTGCAGAACCGGCTTTCAAAGTTCTGTAAATATTCTGAAGTGTATAAGCATCCAAATCTCCAAAGAAAAAGATGGGAGCATTAATCTGATTTTGGATAGTACGAACCCAACCGCGAACTCCGTTACTTGGAACCCCTTGGGCACCAATCACGACACATTTATGTCTTTTGGTCATTCCGTTTGCGACCAAGGTATTTGCTGTACCTTCCGATTCAACAACAAGTACGAAATCCAGTTTCTTCTTAGCTTTGAGCTTAAAAACCTGAGGTTTATTCTTTGGCTGGAACGGTGATGTTCCCAGTGTACTTAAATCAACAGTCGCAATCTCACCATCAGCTAGAGTTTCTTGAACGACTAGGTGCTGAGAATAAGTCTGTCCACCTCGATCATTGGCAAAGCAATTCATTTCCTCTCTGTAAACTTCAAGAAGATCACAGATGAAATCGATAATGGAATCACTCTCTGGTTGATCGTCAAAATCAAGAGGCTTTAACTCCTTCTCTCCTTTAATACGACCTTTACAGATATAGTAAATTTCACGCTTTGTATTGACCTTTTCAGACTCAATATTTTGAAGAAGAATCTCGAGAATAAAAACCATTCTCGCCATCTTTTGTACGGAGCTTACATTAAGCTCTGTTGTCACTTTCTTCTTACCCGGAGTTAAATATCCGACTTTAGCGTTATAAATCGAGTTGTCCAAGGCACATTTAACAGCAGATAAATAGGGACGTTTACTGTTTTCAAGATCTCGCAACATCTTATCAGCAATTTCACGAGCTTCTTTTGGAATATTTCGCTTAACATTCTTTGCACGAGCCATCGTTGCCATTTATTACCTTCTCTTCTTAGTTTTCTTTTTAGCTGCTTTTTTAGTTGTTTTTTTAGCAGCGGACTTTTTAGTGGTCTTCTTTGCGGCAGTTTTCTTAGTGGTTTTCTTCTTAGCCACTTTTTTAGTTGTCTTCTTTGCCGCAGTCTTTTTAGTCGTCTTCTTTTTAGCTACCTTAGAAGTGGCCTTCTTAGAGGCTGACTTCCGGGTAGTTTTCGATTTTTTTTTAGACCCACTTGCTTCAACTTCGGTCGATTCACCCTCTTCTTCAACAGCCTTATCGTGAGTGATCCCTTTAGCTTTTTGTTTTGCCTTTAAATCAGCTAACTTTTTATCAGCTTCCTTAAGGTCTTTTTCAGCAGCTTTAGAGTCTCGTCCGAGTAATTTAGCTAGTCCGTCTTCCGCTTTTTTCTTACGAGCTTGGCTAGCCTTAGTTAACTTCACAAGACCATCAACCAAGATCGGACCAAAACTCTCGATATGAGCAAGCTTTCTTTCTAGATCAGCTTCTTTGGCTTCTTTCCGAATGTGGCGAGAAAGTTTTTGCCCAGCTCTCATACAAGCTAAACGAATTTCTTCCACTAACTCATCTGAAGCATCAATCGTTTCTTTTGATGCATTTTTAAATTTAATAAAAGGAGATGTTACAGCGACTGCAAAAATATAAGGACCAACTGGAACCGAACTTTTTTGCTGAACTAATCCGTAGCTTCTCCAATTCACTGATTCGATCGCCTTAGTGATCGCACAGTTTCCTTTATCAAATTGAAGGGGTACACGGTTCGCAAATCTCAAGAGCTGAATCGGAGAGTCAGCATTTCCACGATCTACAAATCGAGCCAAAGACACTTCAACCACAACTGGCTTAAAATCACAAATCCGAGGCTTTCTAGTCACAACACTAAAGAAATCCACTTCTCCTAATCGGCGAATACTCTTTGATAGGGCTTCTTCACCAACTGTTAAAACCGATCTTGTCGAAGGGTTTGCAAGTGGAGTTTTCTGAATCGCCTGAAACACAGACTTGTAGTCCTGCTCATTAAGCTTATTCAGACTCTCTTTGAGATACTTTTTTTGCATTCCATTAGAAACAAGTTCTTTGATAGTATTATCAGTAACCCTTGAGAAACCTTTTTTGAGAAAGTTTGTCAGGGGAATTCGTCCGTAGAGACCAGCGTGAGTAATAAACTCACCTAATTTCATCGTATGAGGATGAGGCAAGGTTGGAGGTGGTACTCTTGGAATATCATTAGAGACTCGTTCGATTTCAACGGGCTTGTTATCTAACAATTCATATTTGAGAGTTAAATGTGGGTTAACGAGAGTTGTCCCCTCTAGGTAAGTAATAAGTCCACCATCACCATTAAGCTGTACTCGGCCATCAATTTTAAACTCAACACGAAGACCATTGTCTTTATCCCAATCAATAGACTTCTTATCGCGAAAAACACCTTTGTTAGATTTGATATCAACATCAATCAAACCAGCAATGGCTTTACGCATACGCTTAGTTTTAGAAGTCACTCGAACACCAGCGGCATTGGTTAATTGCGCCCAAGTGGTGGCAGCTGAAATACCAATTCCTTGCTGTCCCCTGGAACACTGACCTCGACCAAACTTAGAGGAGGCCAAATACTCACCAAAAACCTTTGGCAGCATATCTGCTTCCAACCCTGGACCGTTATCTTCAATAATGACTTCGATTAAATCTGTATTTCTTTGTGAGCCTTTTCCAACCTTTTTAATAGAAACAAAAAGCTCCGGGGCAATGGACTCTTCTTCACAGGCATCTAGCGAGTTATCCACTGCTTCTTTGAGTGTTGTTAAAACGGCTTTAACTGGAGATGAGAAACCCACTTGCTGTAGGTTTTTTGCAAAATACTCCGCCGTACTACTTGATGTAATCTTTGATTTTGCCAATCAGAACCTCACTTATTTCCACTATATATAAGCACAATTTGAGATTACTGCCAAAGCACTGGGGCGAGTAAAGGAAAAATCTAGAATCATTAGGTATTTAACGCTACTAGTCTAAACAGAGTCTATAGATTACTCTGAATCAGAGCCCGATTCCCACTCCTCAAAGACCTTGTCGCTTCGAGAATGGTAAGCCTTTTCGGAGTTGCAGGGTTTGCAAGATGGAACCACATTCCTTTTTGTTGATAGTCCCCCACGAGATACTGGAAGAAGATGATCCATACATAGATCTTCTTTTAAGAACTTCTCTTTGCAATGAAAGCAGATTCCAGGACCGATTTGCTGCTTCCACCACTGGGATTTTTTCAGCTCTCGAGCCTTTGCTCTCTGCTTTTTGATATGGGCTTCATCGACGAAAATAGCCATAGAAGGCTGTTCTAGCACAGTATTGGGAGAATTGCCACCGTGCATATACGAGACTCTCCACAGGTCAAAAGGCTCCAAATGGCCCTTAAAATCGGATTTAAAAAGGGTATTTACAGATCCGTGTCATGGAGCTATTTTGAGCCCTGAAATAAGACTTTTTTGGTAGGGGTTTATAAAAGGCCTATTTGCCTAAGGATATCCCCGATTTACCGGAGACTAAAATGACTGAAGAACAAGTACTAGAGCGATTAAAAGAAAAGTATCCAGAGGCCCAGATTCAAGCTTCGGATATGACTGGAACTGGAAGCAACTTTCAGATCTATATAAAGTCTCCAGAATTTGAAAAATTAACTTTAGATTAATTGAGTCATTTTTCATTGTTCATC
>CAZFYV010000170.1:0-7976 GCA_964523195.1 uncultured Pseudobdellovibrionaceae bacterium | reverse complement strand
TTTTATTCAACTGATCACGGAGAGTTTGTAAAACAACCGGTGCGTCTTCTGCACCTGGAGTATTGTGTACAACATAGCCAGATGGTTTATTGATTACGCAGTATCTCTCAGTCTGATGTAAAATTTCAAGTTCCAGAATTGTGCCTTTCGCTACCAAAGGTTTTGTAGCTGTTACTTGGCTGTATAAGTTCCAAACTCAGGAATAAGATCATGAAGATTAATACCACGCTCACGGTCTACCATAGCTGTGTATCGAAGGAACTGATCTTTCATGGTTTTATTTTTTCTATGTATCTCTAAACGACGCTTAGGTTCACTCAAGTATTGAATCATGTCGTTTAAAAACTTAGTATTTTCCATTTCGTCAGAACTACCTTTAATGATACTTTTGGCCTCTTCTAATTGGGCTATACCCAATGGGATCAACTCCTCCGGAATGGAGACTAGACTCTGATAAACAGGCTCAACAACCCAATTCTTTAGAGCTATCCGCATGCCTTTGTTTGTATAGTGCTCAACAATTTCTGAGAACTTCAACAAATTATAAGCCTGGAGAGTAGGAGTAATAACGGGATTCAAGTCATCTCGGACAGATTGAAAGCGGTCGATATTGACTTCGACCTGCTCAAAACTGACTTTCCGACCTCCACGAATATAAGAAAACAAATCTCCAAGTCCGTCGACACTTACAAGAATTTCTACATATCTAAATTCTCTCAAAAGAGATTCAATTTTTGGAGTAAAAATAGATCCGTTAGTTACAACCAACAAACTACAGTTCTTTGCTATTCCTCGCTGAACCAACTCCTCAAGAAACCACAAGGCGTCTTTGCTTAGAAATGGCTCACCGCCTTTTAAAATAAGAACTCGTAAGTTTTGGATATAAGGAAACAAACTCTCCATATTGGAGCGCACATTTTCATATCCAGTAGTTTCTGTAGGAGCGTAATCGAAATCTTCCAACTTTAGTTCTTTTACTTTTTCATCCCACTTTCCCCATGACGAACTATCAAAGCTCGAACAGGTCGTACAAATTAGGTTACATGTGGACGAAAAAGCGAGATCTAAGTGGACTATATCTTTTGGATTAACAATCTCATTGGGATCGGGATTAACTGCCTCTACAAAATCTCCGAACTGTTTGCGCATTTGAATTCTACGAGACGACATATTCCTATTTTTTCGCTCTCGAGCTATACAGCTTAAACAGGCATCAATATTTCCTCTGTCTTCGAGATGCGCTCTTCTCACTTTTTGAGCATTTTCACTCTGCCAGATTTCTTCGAAAGTTTGATGCTTTATATTTCCGTAAATAGCTGTCGTGGAGTCTTCGACCCTTGCCACGCACGGTCTTATCTCTCCATTTACAAATAAAGCAAATGAGGACCAAGGTACGATACAATGAACTCGATCAGAAAATTTCATCTCCCAAAATTAGCATAAAATAAAGGTCCATCCTATCTATTCAAGAATAGGACGCTATTACTCGCTAACACTCACTGGATTTTAGTCCAGACCAACCTCTGATTTCGAATATATGAGTCTTTCAATCAGTCTGACTAACTCTAAAACCCTAAAACTCCGATAAGATAGTGTGAAATCACTAGGTTTACTATTTTTATTTTCAGCATCTTTAGGGCTAATTTCGACAGCTTTGATGTCCAAATTAGGGACTATGGTTTGCCCTATTCTTAGAAGTCACGGTTTTTGGGACGGATGTAATTTCTATGTTAAAGCTTTTCTAGTTATTTCTTCCTACAACTTCATTACTGGTTTCGTCCTCGTAAAACTGAGGTCATTTTTAAAAATTGGAGTATTTAGCAACAATCTTCTGTATCACATACTATATTCAGCCGGCTTTGCGCTGATGGTCTTTCAAATCTTTCCTTTGTTTGTAGCGCGCGTTGAACTCACTGGAACGCCATATTCTCCTGTATTAGAGCTCATGTTTATTGCTACTTTGATCGCATCTTACTCATTAACCATAAAACTCAATGACTACTTGATGGTTATTGAAACCTTCGATCAGACAAGACCTGGCTCACAAAAAGAATCAGGTATAGTTCATACACTATCTGAGCACTTCCATAAACTGCTTGGGTTTTTAACTCCTCTAGGTTGTATGGCTGTCTTCACTTTGATGGTACTTCAATCTATTGATCAAGGTTCTGATTGGACTGATCCCGAGCGAAACTTCTCAAATATCTTGGCCGCGGCAGGATGGATGATCGGTTGGTATGTGTTATTCACATTTCTAGATTACCTGAAAAAAGACTTTGTCGTTTATAGATTGAGATTGAAGGCTGTATCACTTGGACAAAAAAACAAAATGACTGATATCTGCCTTGAAAATCTCGAGGGCCTTTTTGAAATAGGTAAAGCGCTTAATAAGTCCTCCCAGACGATAAAAGAAAAAAATCGTCTCGAAAAGGGCTTTTCGCAATTCGTCTCTGGAGATATTACAGATAAAATATTGAGAAGTGATGTTATTGAAAACAGTAGTGAGGAGCACGTTGCCTGCGTCTTTATGATAGATCTTAGAAACTTCACAGAGACCTCTCGTAAACTTTCGGGAGGCGAGCTCGTGAAATGGCTCAATCATTATTATGAATGTCTTTCCCAACACTTTGAATCCCATGAAATCATTCTCGATAAATTTATTGGAGATGGAGTTCTTGCCTATACTCTGGCAAACAATGAACACTTTACTGAATCTAGAGTGAGAGAAACCACTGAAGCCCTAATGCAACTCTTCAGCGAAGTCGAAAAAGTAAGTATCGATATGGCGTCTAAAGGCCTTCCACCTATCGAAATTGGTATTGGAATTGACTACGGAAAAGTGATGATAGGACTTGTAGGGGCTTCCAATAAAAAACAACACACAGTCATTGGAAACCCCGTTAACAATGCCTCTCGTTTAGAGTCAATGTGCAAGACTTATTCGGCCTGCTTGGTGATTTCAGATAAGGTCTATCAATCTTTAGACCCTGAGACTCAGGGTGACTTTACGCAAGACTCAAATGCAAAGATAAAAGGGCTTGATGGTCCACAAACGGTTTTTCACCGTTCTATGAAAGTCTCTAAAAAAGCGGCTAGCTAGAAAAAAGATCTCACCAACTCTCTCGAAAAACTTCAAAATTACTCTATGCCATTTTGGCACCAGTCAGGGTCCAAATCCTATTCTTATCGCAACCCCGATAGCCAGATTCATCCTATTTCGCCATCCTCGGCGCCGGCTTGTAATGTTTCTAGGCAAAAGAATTAACCATCGCTCATTCCATAAAAACACCATAAAAGACTCACATGGGGAAGGCGCTTGTTTCTATAATATCACTCATGTTTTGTATTGAGGTTGGAGCTCATTGTTCCAGTAACTCCTTTGATTCTTGGGGAATCATGGAGAATGAGTACCTTCGGGGTAGAGAGAGTTTTTACACCAGCCACAATTCCATC
Organism: uncultured Pseudobdellovibrionaceae bacterium; assembly: GCA_964523195.1. GTDB lineage: Bacteria > Bdellovibrionota > Bdellovibrionia > Bdellovibrionales > JAGQZY01 > JAUHWN01. Next base: position 4,523 of record CAZFYV010000170.1, on the reverse strand, counting down.
GATCAAAGAATTTATCAATTTTCAGACGAGATCTTCGGTAAAGCTCGCGAGCTGGTCATCAAAGCTGAAAAACACGTTTACCTTCAAACGTGGACCTTTGAACCCAATACCAAACCCGCACTCTATCTAGCAGATGGTATTCGACGTTTGCATCAAAGACGCGTACGCGAAGGAAAAACTCACACTGTTCAAATCTGGTTAATGTTAAATATTATTGCTCTCCAAAACGAGGACAATCAAAGGCGAAAATTAGAGCGCTATATCGAAACACAAGGACTAGATCTACCTGGGATTGAAATTAATGTTGGTTTTTTTAAAGCAAATCTTCTTGGCGCAAACCATGTTAAGTCAATTAGTGTTGACAATAAAGTGGCTCTCATCTCTGGGGCTAACTTTTCTTCTAAAAATAATGGGCAAGGAATGTTTGACCTTGGTTTTGTTGTTCGTGGTGAAGTTTTACAAACCATTGATTATGATTTTGTACAAACCTGGTTAACTCGAATCGGTCGCGATCATGCTCCAAGAGTTTGGAAGCGAACAGATATTTCCCACTCTCACCTAGGATGCCTTCCAATACTAACTACACGCTCCTGGGCGTTCCCGAATTTTACAAGTGTTGTAAGAGAAAACTCAATGGTCGATTCATTTATTGAAGCACTTCAATACGCCAGAGAGTCCATTGATATCATCACTCCCAATTTGAATGTGACAAAGCTAATGAGTGCCATTGTAACGGCTGCCAATCGCGGCGTTAAAGTGCGTATAATCTTGAGTAAGGACTTTACTGATCTTGGCCAAGATATTCCTACTCGCGGTGGTAACAACTATGCCAGTGTCAGACGAATGCACCGAGCATTGGAACCCTATTTAAACGATAGAATATGTGAACGCTTGAAAATTCGTTGGTATGGGCTCGATGGAGTAAATGCTGTCTCTAGTACTGGCCCTCCAGCAAATCATGCCAAATTCATGATTATAGATCAGAAGATCACATACTTTGGAAGTGCTAATATGGACAATCAGAGTTTTGTGAATTCAAGAGAGCTCGCTCTTTTCGTAGACAATAGCAACTTAGGCACTCGCTGGACCAAGTTCTACGAGCATATCTATAATCGCTCTGTTGATGTCGATGAATGCCTCTAAGGCAAAAACCCTCTACTCAGCGACTCGAAGGCTGAAGTCATCACCAACAGCTTTTCCACCCTCTTGATAAAAGAAAATAGTGGCCCGATCGGTATTACCAGTCATAAAAGTAATCTCTTTGAAGTTATAATCAGCTGACTTGGTCCAATTCATTTTTTGATCACCACCATAATCCTTCACACCAATCATACTGCTCGAACCATCCAGTGATTTTATATAGCCTGAAAACCGGTAGAGTGTATAAGGTTTAAGACCAGTGACCGTTTGATTCACTCCAGACTGACCTGTCAGGCGAGCTTGTTTGCTCCCTCCAGATCTGGAGCCAGAGACAACTTTAGAGTTATTGTAACTCCAGCCACGACTCCCGTCCTCAAAACTTGAATTATCCAGAAGATTAGGGACTTCTATTAACTGCAGATCATCACAAAGCCCTCTTCCGTTTGCATTGTAGCAAAACACTGTAGCCTTAGTGGAATTACCCGTTGAAAAAAACACCTGCTTCTCTTCGTATATCTTGCTTTTATGGTGAGCAAACAACTGAGAAGAACCACCATAGTCCTTTACTCCTAACATTGTATTTGACCCATCGAGAGACTTTACGAATCCTGAGTATCGATAGAGTGTATGTCTTTTTAGATTACTAACGACTTGATTGGCTCCACTACGGTTCACCTCAACAGCCCTACTGCCGCTGTATTCATTTCCTGAGATTTTAGTAGAGCCGTACTTACTCCAATAACTAAACCTTGACTCAAACCCAGGGTTTCTCATGAGATTATCAAAATCGCTGGAGCTATGACTTCGCTGGAGTGCACGAATATAGTCAATTTCGAATTTCCCCGGAAAAGGTGTTGAAGCTTTTGGACTTTGTGCCCAGGGCCCACCAATAGGTAATGAAGCAATAATATACATACTTCGATCAGGGAGGTAGAGTCCTTTTTTAGAATCTTCAGTGACTGTTTTACGAAGAATTCCATCAACATAATAACGAATTCTACGGGGTTCCCAGTCCACAGCGTAAGTGTGAAATCCCTTAGTTAAATCCGTACCCCATAACCTAACAGAGGTAGGAATAGTTCCATTTTCTTGAGTATCAGGATCTCTCCAATGATAATTGAGATTTGCTCGATCTGGCTGCCGGCTCACTGTCTCAACAATGTCAATTTCCATACGTTTACCGCCTGGAGTGTTTTCACCAATATTTGGCATCATCCAGAAGGCATTCCAAAATCCGTGACCTGTAGCCATATCGGCTCGCATCTCGACATATCCGTATTTTAACTCTAATGAATTATGGGACGAAATCATAGCCGATGCATATTCTTGGTTATCACACAGTTTATTGGAAACTGGTCGATCCTCGGCCAACAAGACAAGATTACCATCTTCGACGATTGCGTTTCTATCAACATAACACTGTAGATGGCCCTGCTGAGCGAGAAAGCGCTCACCCCATTTAAATTTTGTATCCCATAGATTCCGATTCAAAGAGTTTCCAGAGAATTCATCTTGAAAAACAACATCCCAATCAGCTGAATTGTTACTCCAGAACGAAGCGTTGGTGAATAAAAGGGCTAATCCAAGGCCCACTACGACATTGACTACTATAATTTTTGTTTTCTTCAAGAAACCCCCAAAACCTATCTATATTATCTAAAACTATTTTTGGAAACTGAAGACAATAGACCTTGGTTCTCACTATGAAACAGAAGCAAACCAGTCGTGTGTCTATTTAACCGTCATTATTTGGTTAAGAAAGCTATCTTATTGTTACTTTGTTAAGGACCGCTAACCATTTGTTAAAAACTTACCAACAAAATCTCGACAGGTTCCTGTCGTGCATCAGTAGAAATCCTACCTCACCCTAAAGATGAATTAAAAAAATCAGATCTTACATGGATGGTAGGGATGAAAAACATAGTTCGGTACCGTTTTTGTTTTATAAACTCTTTTCTTTTAGTGTCTATCTTAGGTATCTCAGTAGAGGGTCAAAGTGAAGTAACAAAATCTAAACAACCCCACTTTTCAATCCCACAAAAGGTATTAGCTTCAAAGCATATAAAAATATCTACAAACTCCACTTCTGTAACCTACAGTATAGATCAATTAAGAAATAGCTCAGAGAATCTCCGTCCAGGAACACTTATCGAGTTTGCGCCGGGAGTTTACAGTATTACTAGTCCGATCTATCTTAAGAACTTAAGTCATATAACAATCAAAGGAACCACAAACACTATCTTTGAAGGAGTGAAAGGGCCAGAAAGACCTCAACTCAAGCGCCAACCTTGCAACGAGAAACCTTGCTTATGGAAGTCAGGGCCTTGGAAACCTCAATATTGTAATTTCGATGGTTTCGCTATTTTTAAAGTTGTAGGCTCAAAAAATATTCGACTTTCAAACTTCAACATAAGAAACGCCTGGCCCAATGGAATTACAATAACCAACTCCCAAGATATCAATATCGATAAAATAGATGTTAGAGGTGGAACAAACGCAGTATTTGCGCAAAGCCTACCCAATTACTCAAAGGGTCACTTAAAAACTCGAAAAATCACAATTTCCAATAGTACCTGGATTCAGGATGAAGAGCTTTGGAGTTACCGAACCTGGCAACACGTCCATCACGGCGAACAAAACTATCTCAACGGAGCTTTCTTCCAAGGTCGCAACATAGCTGGCAATGTGGCTATTGAAAACAATAAGATCAAAGACGCATTCAATGCTATTCGAATCAAAGTCTCAAGTAAGCTATGCCCGACCTCAAAGTCCTGCGATTATAATAGAAATGTTTTTATCAAAAACAATAAATTCTATCGAATTTCAGATAACGTTATAGAGCCCGAGACCTATGCCTCTAACTGGAAAGTTACAGATAATCTTGTCGTTGATACCCATGCCGCTTTTTCTTTTGATGGGGTACACGGTAACAACTTCTATATGGCAAACAACATTGTTCGAATAGAAAGCAAGCCCAGAACACGTCTTTCTCAAAGGGAATTATATAGTTTAAGCAAAAAAGACAGAGATCCTCACAATGGAGGTTGTATTTTTAAACTTAAATACGTGGGAGACATTAAAAACTTTGTGATCGAAAACAATGAATTTCATGAAAACTACACTCCCTTCGGGCAAAAAGGTAAGAAGTTTACCAAAGGGACCTTCCCTCAAGGCACAATTCTAAAGAATAACCAGATCATTGGTAGTTTTAGAGCCACCCCCTAAATTCATCAAATCAATCTATTGCTGAAAGAATCAGATTATTATTTGAAATCGAAAAAAGTATAAGTGGGGATCGCATAGATCGTACGAAAGTGTTGGTAGGTGCCCAGAAGATATTAGGCTTCGCTAGCGACAAGAAGCTTAGAAAAAGCTAGATAGTT
>CAZFYV010000169.1:0-8022 GCA_964523195.1 uncultured Pseudobdellovibrionaceae bacterium | reverse complement strand
GTTTTTCTAAGCAGAAACCCAACATCAATAAATCGATCTGAATTCCCTTCAATATGTAACTCAGTATATCTATTCCCTAAAAATAAGCGATTAAAATTCTGAAGTGACTCTCTCCCTCCAACTTCCACAAGCATTATTAGGTCGGGATTCATTATCTCGAATTCGGACTGAAGCTGCTTTAACTTTTTAAGAGGTTTATTTTTTATGACAGCTGCGGAGTATTTTTGCCACTCTTCCTCAGTAAGGCTCTCTGAAATCTGATCAACATGCTCATCGAGAAGCAGAAATAAATTCTCTGCATTTAGCAAACAGCATGATAATCGCATGACGTCCTTTCCACATTTAGTCTATAATAACGCAAACGAGGACTATCATGCTAAAAAACCGACAATGGAAAATTCTTGAAGTTACTATGTTGATAGCCTTTATCGCTTCTCTCGTTTATACACTATATCCCGAGCAAAGTAAAAACGATGAGACCAATTCGAAGGTCACAGAAACCCCAACTCCTATTCCAGTAGCTTCATCAACCCCTATTCGACCAACTCCACAGCCAACTCCGACCCAACTTGATATTCAAGAAACCCAGAAAGTTCTCAAAAAACTTAAAGAAAAACCTCGAAACGTAAAAATAGATCGAGCCTTAAAACCTTCCAAAAACAAAAAGAGCCTTAGGCACCGTATTCCAAAAGGAGCAATTGGCTTTGAAGTTGTTAATGGCAAAATGATTGCTTTTGGAGACATTGTCATGGGACAAGCTCCTAAGAACTACAATAATAGGTTTGGCGCTGTTCGCATTCCAAAACCACAGTACTGGGATCTACCAATTCCTATTGCCATCGACAGAAACCTTCCAGCGGCGCAAAAGAACGTAATTAAAGATGCTATTGGGTATCTGGAAGACGAAACAGCTCTTGAGTTTGAATTCTATAATGGTTCGCAATCTGATTACATCTACTTCACTCGGGAAGAAAAACATTGCTACTCCTACCTAGGGCGCATTGGTGGTGGACAGAGAATTTTTCTATCCCCTCCCTGTGGTGGGCAAGCCATACTTCACGAAATCATGCATGCATTAGGGTTTATCCATGAACATTCTAGAAGTGATCGCGACGAATACATGTCTATATTATGGGGTAATATAAAACCCCAATATCACCTTCAATACATGAAAGTACCAGAGTATTTGATGGAACCTTACGAACGACTTTCTATGGATTTTAAGTCGGTAATGATCTATCGAGACGGCTTTTTTGCTAAAAAAGAGGGCTTATCTACCATGAGACTTAAAAATGACGCAAAGATTTCGCCGCAACAAAACGGACTAAGCGATCAAGATCTGTTACTGATCGAGCGTACTTACGGGCCATAATGCCCAATTAAGCGGCATTTCTTCCCTACTGCTACGCAAAAAATTACGACGTAGAGTTTAATAGTAAAAATTTTTTAACTTTTTCTTTGAAATATAACCTCGAAATCCCTAGGCTTTTGTCCATTGATTCCAGGGACATTGGAATATTTGGAGGGGAAACAAATGAAATCACTAATGATTAAAGCACTTATGCTCTTAGTTCTTCCGCTTGCTGGATACGCAACGGATTCAACTGGCTATCACAAATTTATGGACAACGTAGTTGAGCGACTAAGCCCAGTAGGCCCTACTGCTCACCATGACGGATTCGTCGAGGAAAACAACCTTTGGTACCCACCGGGTATTGAGAATCAAACAAATGGTATGACTGAAGAAGTCTTCAACCAAATCCTTGATCAAGTATATCAAGTGTATGCACCGATCTTTAAATCATTCGGCGCTGAATTTATTATCGAGCGTGCATGGTCAGACGGTACTGTTAATGCTTTCGCAAGACAGTCAGGGAACCGTTGGATCATTAGAATGTTCGGTGGACTTGCTCGTCACGAAACAATTACTCCAGACGGATTCGCACTTGTTGCATGTCACGAAATTGGACATCACCTTGGTGGATTCCCTAAATACAACAATAACGGTTGGGCTTCTAACGAAGGTCAATCTGACTACTTCGCATCTCTTAAGTGTTTAAGAAAGCTTTGGGCACAAGATAACAACATCGACTATGTTGAGTATATGTGGGCCATGGAAAGTCCTTTCGTAGACGACTATGCGATGCAAGCTTGTATGCAAGCTCACACTGACCCAAGAATGCAGGCCCTTTGTGGACGTATGTCAATGGGTGGACAGAGTGTTGCTTTCTTATTCCAAGCTCTACGTAGACTTCCAGAAGCGCCAAAGTTTAGCACTCCTGACAAGTCTGAAGTTAGACGAACTAACGATCGTCACCCACAACCTCAGTGTCGTATGGATACTTACTTTCAAGGTGCTCTATGCCCAATCAGTGCTAACGAGCCAGTAAGCAACACAGACGAAACTCAGGGAACTTGCAACCGTGCAAGCAACCACCCTTACGGTTTAAGACCACTTTGCTGGTTTAAGCCTTCAGGGTTTTCATTCTTCTAATTAGATTTATCAGTTGGCGGGCTTAATAGCCCGCCACTTTTGTAACGATAGGGATAGTTGTTATGAAATTGAAAATTGGACTTCTCGGACTCTTTCTGACTCAATTTTTTACATCTCAACCTGTATTGGGTAATCCAGATCCAGATTATGTTGAATGCAATGATAGCCACAGGGACTTAAGAGTCGTTTTCTCTAAAAACGAGCTTAGTGGTCAGGCTTCTCTGGTCTACACTCGAAACGCAATTACACCTCAACAGAATCGAGCGGTTGCGGCAAAGGGAGATGAAATTCAGCTCTCTGAAACACCAATCGGTACCCTAGTTACTGCTGAAGACAAGTCTATAAGTCTTCCCAACTCAGACAAAGAACTCGTTTCTTTCCTTTTGCCTCGAGTAGAAATGGGCGGAGCAAAGACAGAAGCTTTCTTCTCTACATCTGTTTTCGAAAGCACTTTCGAGATGGGCAAAAAGACTGAAGTTATCCAGAATAATTTCTCATTCCCCGTGGAATGCCGCGCAATCGTCACGAAATAACGCAGACTTTTCTGCTCTGAAAATAGCTAGCACGCTGTCCTAAGCCTCGACAAAGGTTCAGAACCCCATAAACTTTCTATATCAGAGAAAAGGGACATTTCTCTGAGTTACATTTAGGGGGGACCGTGATTCAAGGACGAACAAAGAATCAGTCATCATCATATCTATTAATTTTTAACAAATTCATTCACATTCTACTTTTTGGATTGTTAGCAACTTCTGTAAGTGCATCTGAATCTGATCTGAGAGATTTCGCAACTTCTCAGGCGAACAAGACAACAATTCAGAATCAAATGCGCAACTTAAGCCTTAAGGCCGTCGAAAAGTTTGCTGAGGAAAAAGCTGAAGAGCAAATAGAATGTGTCGAAGTAAAGAAAACAAAAAACTCTGCAAGATTTGTTACTTCTTTTGATTCCAATGGAAAAGCTTGCGCGGTCTACGACTTATCTTTCCCTACCCTAACTTCCTTTTTTGGCAGCCAAAAACTCAATAGCATTCCGATTCAAAAGTTTTCAATGCGCGATTACTGGGACTGGTTGAACGGAAGATACGATAGAGTTTTAAAGAAGTTCGATGCTGCTCACAATTTAACCGACCAAGAAGCTTTGGATCAGTTTTGGAGTGACCCTGAGCTTAATGATGGCTCACCTCTTCCAATTACTCAATCGGCCATGGCTGGAGAGTTCTATCTTTCTGAAATTGTTCCTGTAGGTACTTTTTCTTGGTCTCCAGAACAGAAATCTTTTTTACAAAGGGTGAGACGAAGAGCTCGAGGTCAGGTTGACCCGGTCACAGATATGGCTATCAACAATCCCCAATCCCTTCTTAATAAAATAAAATTGAAGTGGGATTCTGGTCGTAAAGTCTACGATGTCTTTATGGACTTTGATTTTCTTCCTTTATCTGGACCAGTTGTACTTGTTGACTTTAACCAGCACTACAAGCTTCCACTTCAATCAATCATTCGGTCTGTTACTCAATATGCGCTTTTTAATGTCGCTGAGTTCATCCCTAGAAAACTTGTAAAGCGTATTGTTCAAGTCGCTATTGAAGATGCCTTCGATGCTGTTGATCAACTTTACAGCTACCAACTGGTTAAACTTGAAGAAACTCTTGATGCAAACATCAAGGGAAAAATGAAAACAAGTATTCCGAGTCAGCATCTTAATCGCGCACTTAATCTAGTTTATGCACAAAAAGGCGATGCAATTTCTCAGTTCCTAATTTCACAAATTCAAGGACAAGAGGTTTCATTGGATGACCTAGAGTTCCTCGGACAACAAACGAGACACACACAAGAAAAGATGCGCAGATCAATGCTACTTAATAACTTTTCTGAGCTCACGACTGAAATGAACTGTGACCCAGAAATTGTTTTAGACAGCTATGCGATCTGCCACCAAAATGGCGAAAAGAAGGCGATCTACTCCTTACTCTCAAGATCTTTTGTTGGCCCTGTTGATTTAGGACCGACCATGATCTTTGACTATGGCTTTAAGGGTCGTATGGCAGCACAAAGAAGTCTTTCATGGCTGTTATCCGTAGGTATTCGCATCTGGTCTCCACTTGGAAGATCCATTTCTTTTACCATCGGAAACGTATTCAAAGATTTTTCTCAAGTCGGCTTAACTGATGAGTCAATTTTTATGCAAAGAATTGAAAACGGAGAGTTGGATCCGAGATTCACTAGCATCTTAGATGGAAATGAAGAGTTCTGGCTAAATATCCAGAACATCAACCCTTTCATTCCAAAATCCAAATCAACGTCTCAAAGACTAATTCAATATCACGAAAACAAACTTAACCTGCGAATTTCAGAAAATCTCGCAGAACAATAAGAAGGAGCAGGTGTGAAATCAATAATTACTCTATTTGTATTCGTGTTCAGCTTCCAAGCACTGGGTTCAGTAGTCAGTGTTGTAGATTCAGGAACACACTTCGATCACGATTGGTTAAAAAACAATATTTGGACCAATACTAACGAAATTCCAGGCAATCTTATCGACGATGATGGAAATGGAAAAGTCGACGATATCGTTGGGTGGAACTTCGCGGAAAATATGGACAAAGTCTTCTGGCCAGAACATATTCCGCAAATTAACGAAGAGGTTTATGAACTTTTCGAACTCGTAGCCAAGGTTCAAGGAAAAACAGCCACTAAAGCAGAACAGGATAAGTTTGAACGAGATATCAAGAATTTGAATATCCGCGAAAAAAGAAAACTCGCGGCTCGCTTGAATTTTTATGGTCAATACTCCCATGGAACTCATGGTGCTGGAACGATTGCCTACGGAAACCCAGATGCAATGATCCAGACTAATAGAGTTTTCCCAGATCAGTTCCCTCCTCGCTCGGTTGGACCATTGGATGCTCTGCAACCCAACGGTCGCTGGGATTGGCTCGATCCTAAGGTTTGGCTCTACAACCTCTTCTCATCAGTGAACAACAAGCAATTTTTTGATGTCAGCCAATATATGAAATCAACTCAAGTAGATGTGGCTAATATGAGTTTGGGAGTTCCGTTAAAGAATATTGTTGGTGGTCTTATTTCCATTTTTGGAAAACCATCTGACGAGAGACTTTCTAAAGAAGTCCACAAAGCTTACAAGAGATTCGAAACCAAAGGTCAGGAATGGCTAGCTGAGTCTCCAGAAACTCTTTTTGTGGTAGCAGCAGGTAACGATGGATCGGATAACGATAAGTTTCCTACATTTCCATCGAATATGAGAGCTGATAATATGATTTCTGTAGCAGCTACACGGGATGATTTCGAACTCGCAGACTTTTCTAACTATGGAAAGACGTCTGTAGACATCGCAGCCCCTGGAGTAAGCATCGTATCTGCGGCTCCTGGTCCAGACACGGACTTCACACTTCCAATGTCTGGTACTTCTATGGCGGCTCCTATAGTAACTATGGTTGCGTCTAAAATGAAAGATGCGAACCCTGATTTGACTCCTCTACAAATGAAGAGACTCATGATGGAAACTGTTGATAAGCGCAGTTGGCTCAAAGGAAAAGTCGTTGCTGAAGGTATTATCAATGACGAAAGAGCCGTTCTTGCTGCTCAACTTATGACTGGTGTCAGTATCGAGGAAGCCGTTCACGAAGCATTTCTTCAAATGCCTCATATTGAAGAAGCAATTGTTAGCCCTCGCTTAACTCAGCAAAACACTTTAGATCCTGAAGTTAAGGAATTTGTGAATCAAATCGTTTTTTAATGACAAGATTCCTAACAAAGTTTACGAAAAAGCCACCTCTTTGGATGGCTTTTTTTTTGCTCTCGACTTGGTCAGTCCAGATCAGAGCTAAATTAGACTATTTGCTTCAGACTAAACTAGGTGAAAAATGACAAAACAAGAACGCGCTGACTATGTTGCAAAAACTTTGGAAAAACTTTATCCAGAGACCCCTGTTCCACTGGATCACTCGGATGCTTACACACTACTCATTGCGGTCCTTCTCTCTGCTCAGTGCACTGACGAGAGAGTCAATAAGATCACACCGGCCCTTTTTAAAAAGGCCAACACTCCCCAAAAAATGATCAAACTTAAAGTAGATACCATACGTGAGATCATAAAACCTTGTGGACTTTCCCCTCGAAAGTCTAAAGCAATTTGGGAATTGTCAGATATTTTGATAAACAAACACAATGGAGAAGTTCCTGACAACTTTGAAGACCTTGAGGCTCTTCCGGGAGTAGGTCACAAAACGGCATCAGTTGTTATGGCTCAAGCATTTGGGGTTCCAGCATTCCCTGTGGATACTCATATCCACAGGCTTGCTCAAAACTGGAAGCTGACATCTGGGAAAAATGTGGAAACCACAGAGAAAGATCTGAAAAAACTATTCCCTGAAAAAAAATGGAATAAACTTCACCTTCAAATTATTTTTTATGGAAGAGAGTTTTGTCAGGCAAGAACCTGCAAAGGATTAAAGTGCAAGATCTGCACGACCCTATTTCCCAATAGAAAAAAGCCCGTGGACACAAAAAAATAGCCGCCCTGAAAAGGCCGACTACTCTTTTTCTTTAAAAAAACTATATGCTACCAAGCAGCAAGAGGCGGCATAGAACAAAGAATAGCATTGGGATTCCCCCCTGACTCAAAACCGAACTTCGTTCCACGATCATACAACAAATTAAACTCAACATAGTGAGCTCTCATTTTAAGCTGAATCTCTCGATCAGCCTCGGTATAATCTTCGTTAATTCGACGCTTATAAATGGGCATTACAGAGTCTAGAAACGTGTTTCCTACGGACTTCCACATGGCTATATCCTTGTCAAAGTCACCTGTATTGTGATGGTCAAAAAATATCCCACCGATTCCACGCTCTTTTTTCCAATGTTTAATGTAAAAGTAATCCGCCGCAGCCTGCTTGAACTTTGGATACATTTCCTCACCATGGGGAGCTAAGCAATCCTTAGCAACCTTATGAAAATGATCTGTATCTTCATCAAAATAAAATCCCATTGGAGTTAAGTCATACCCTCCACCGAGCCAAAAATTATCTCCAGCTTCAATGTATCGAATATTAAAATGCACGGTAGGCATCTTGGGGTTTCTCATATGGGTAATCAAACTTACCCCAGTCGCAAAAAAGTCTTTTTTCTCATCTGACATCGGAAGCCGATCACCTTGAACGCCTGACCAGTTTACAGCCGCTTTTTCGAAAACCTCTCCCCGAAGGACAGACATCTCGCCACCGCCCGACCCCTTTTGGTAATCCCAATTGGTTCTCTGAAACTCACCACCGGTTTCGATGGACATAAATCCTTCACAAATTGAATCTCTAAGTTGCTTTAAATAGCTCACAAGTTCTTCTCTACGACCCACGAATAATCCTTAGCGTTAGGGGTTAAATAGCACTCTCTTCGATTTGCAGTACAATCATTATCTGAAACTTCATCAGACAGTCAATTTGTGTTGTCAAAACCGTCTGATTTGAGTTGAAAATTGAAATCAGATGGGACATTCTTTGAGGGACTTGGAG
>CAZFYV010000168.1:7111-8063 GCA_964523195.1 uncultured Pseudobdellovibrionaceae bacterium | reverse complement strand
CTCCCCCTTAACTTTGCGACTTTATTGATTCTACCACTGGAGCTGAGATTGATTGAGTCCGGTTTAGACCAAAATCAGAGCCAGAAAACCTTGATCTTCTTAACAAGAAGTTGGTAAGGATTTTGCCTTTACTAAAAGACAAAGTGAGTGTGGAGGAATAATTGAAAACACCTTTAGTCTTGGACAAAACTTTGAAGTGTCTCAATCTGAGAATTGAGGAATCGTGGGTACAAATATATATTGATCAGCTCTATAGCGAGCTTGAAGAAAAGGGCATCAAATTTAGGCCTCATATCTGGATTTCAGATGAATGGTTTAGTCCTGATGGGGTTCCTGGTTTTGCAATTCCGTTTTATATTCTTCGCAGAGATTTGCGTAACATCTATAGAGATCAAGTGGGCGAGCTCGAAGGAGCAACGCCAGCGACGATAATGAAGCTTTTAAGACATGAAGCGGGCCATGCTATCGATAACGCCTATAGATTGAAAAATCGCATTGGTCGAAAACTGGTTTTTGGAGATCATTCCGAGGAATATCCTTCGACTTATACTTACCGTAGAAACTTTACTGAACATGTGAATCATTTATCTTGTGGGTATGCGCAAAGTCACCCCTGCGAAGACTTCGCTGAAACTTTTGCAGTTTGGTTAGATCCGGACTCTGATTGGCAGAATAAATACAAAAATAGAGAAAAAGTTTTGAACAAACTTATATGGATGGACTCTACGATGAAGGCTATTGGTAAGCTCAAACCATCTTTGAAAAACCTTCGTAGGGTAGATCCTATAGACAAGAGTGATGAATCTCTTCGCTTCTTTTTACAAAGAAAACGCAAAGAAACGGGTATTAATAGGTTTCGCGCTTTAAATAAAATTATGACTAAATCTAACGAAATCGACTCCCAAAGACATACCTTCTTAACTCTGTTGAATGAACACAAAGCCCCAATTTG
>CAZFYV010000168.1:0-7101 GCA_964523195.1 uncultured Pseudobdellovibrionaceae bacterium | reverse complement strand
TGTTCATTCAACAGAGTTAAGAAGGTATGTCTTTGCAGTGAGGTAAAAGAAGAAACCAATCGTCCTAATTATGTGGTTCGAGAAATTTTCAAGCAGCTTGTTGAAAAAATTCGGGTTCAATCACTTGTTCCTAAAGGAGCTGAGGATGAATTCCTAGACGATTTTACTCGAATTATGAGTCAGGAATGTAGAAAGAAAGATACACCTATTATTTATATGTAAGGATAGGTTTTTTTCTAAAATCTAAATTCTCTCCTAGCCAAAAGTGAAAGATTAAGTCGAGTTTCGCCCGGAACCTATGGTTCCCCGTGATATAGTGGAATCTGAGAGACGTTCTGCTATGAAAAAACATCGTGTTTTAGTTCTTGTTCATGAAGATTGTATCCCTCCAGAGGAGGCCTACTCTAAGAAGCCCGACGAAGTCGAATGGGAAGCCTATAAAACCGAATATGATGTTATTCGTACCCTTCGAAAATTAGATCACGAGGTTGAAATAATAGGGGTTCGCTACGATCTTAAAGTCCTAAGGCAAAAGGTTGACGAGTTCAAACCCCATATAGTTTTTAATCTTCTTGAAGAATTTAACGATCAAGCTGTATTCGATCAGCATATAGTAAGTTATCTAGAAATGATGGAGATTCCTTATACAGGTTGCAACCCAAAGGGGTTAATGATTGCCCGAGACAAGGCCCTTTTAAAGAAGGTGCTTAATTTTCATGAACTCCCAGTGCCTCAATTTCAAGTTTTTAAACGGTTTAAGAGAATAAAAAAGAGGAAGAAATCTTTGCACTTTCCAGTGATCGTTAAGTCTTTGGTAGAAGAGGCTTCCTTGGGAATTTCCCAGGCTTCAGTAGTTAATGACGAAGAGAAAATGAGAGCGCGCATAGAATATATTCATGAAAAGATAGGGACGGATGCTATATGCGAAAGCTATATTCAGGGCCGTGAAGTCTATATGAGTATTTTTGGTCATCAACAGTTACAGTGTTTTCCTGCTTGGGAGCTCAAGTTTAAAAAGCTGCCAGATAGCATGGAGCCGATCGCGAGTCGAACTGTCAAATTCAACAAAGACTATCGAGAAAAATATGGGATTAAACTAGGGGCTGCTAAAATTACAAAGGCACAGCAGAAAAAATTTGAAGAAATATGCAAAGAGGCCTTTAGGAGATTGCACTTAAGTGGATATGCCAGATTTGATGCTCGGCTTACTGAAGAGGGTCGATTCTATATTATCGAGGCAAATCCCAATCCTGATATAGCCTTTGGTGAGGAGTTTTCCTCTTCTGCCAAGATGTCTGGAATTTCCTATGAGGAGCTGATCGATATGCTGCTTACCCAGGGACTTAGTTATTTTAAGTATCGCAAGAGAGAAATGTCTTAGGGGCTGAAATCATAGGTCGCCTAAGCTCTTAGAATAACTAGCTTTTAATTGCGGTGGCTGAGTGCGTAATTAGCTCTTTATCTATATAATCAAATTTTGGTTTTGTTGACCCGGCTTTTGCCTTAGACTATTAATAATATTAGGAAAACTCTAAATCCGGAGGCAGAATTGGACGCAGCGTCACCCGAATCCTATGAAGTAAAAATAGCGGGCGTACCTCTTCGTTTAAAATCATCTCAAAGTGAGGACGCCGTGAGCGAACTCGTTGAGCTTGTGGATAAAAAAATTCAGGAAGCTTTGATCGTTACGAAAACAGGTTCTATCCAAAATGCTGCTATCTTAGCAGCCTTAAATTTAGCCGAAGAGTACATTTCGTTGAAAAGGAATGCCAAGGTAGAACTAGATCGTCTCGAAGAAATGGCTGAAAAGATAGTTTCGGGTTTAGAGGCTTCGCAATAGTAGGTGACTACACAAAGTGCGAAGCTTAGCTGTAATTGAATTTGGAAATGACTAAAAAAAATCAACGTCGAGAGTTAGTTTCGACTTAAAATTTGTGAAGAGTTCCGAATGGACCCTCAATGGTTCGTTTCAAGCAGCCTAGCTTTGTGTTTTGTCATAGTGATCTTTGGGAGCTATTTTGACAAAACAAGAATTACGTCAAATGCAAAAAGAATTACTTTCTGATCTTGCAGATGACCGTTTAAAGAACATAAATATTAACTTTAATGAAAGTTTGCTGAACTACTTTGAGCAAAAGTCTGGTTTATGGGGTGCATTCGCTCCCATTCAAAAGGAACCACAAATCCTCGATAGCCTAGAAAAACTTAGCCATATTGAATGGTGTTTTCCCAAAATTGTAGGGAACAATATTGAGTTTTTTCATAGCCAACCTAATTCCCTAGAAATAGGGCAATTCGGAATTAAAGAGCCTCGAGAAGACAATTCTTCTAGAGTCTCCTCAGGCGATATCGAAGGTCTTTTAATCCCAGGATTGAGTTTCAATTTAAAAGGGATGAGGCTAGGTCGAGGTCAGGGCTATTATGATCGGTTTCTAGAGAGTTTTGCGGGAGTTAAAGTAGGAGTTTGTTATCAATGCCAAGTCTTTGAAGGAGAGTTTCCTGTTGAAGAGCATGATGCATTGATGGACCAGTTACTGACGGATCAAGGTTTACATTTAGTAACTCAGGCACAGCAAATACCAAGAAATATTGAAAGGACCACGTAATGGAATCCATGGTGATTGTACTATTAGCAGCAGTCGGCGGAATTGGCGTCGGTGGTGGCTCTGTATTTGCCTTCAGAAAAATTAGCGAAGGTAAAAAGAAAAAGACCGCTAAGATTGAAGCAGAAAGAATTCTTAATAAAGCAAAATCGGAAGCGAAGAAAATCGAGCGTGACTCGAAAAACCGTGCAAAAGATTTTGAAAACAGAGCTCGCAAGAATGCTGAGAAAGATATCCAAGAGCAAAAGAACAAACTAGAAAAGCGCGAACAAAAATACAAAGATCGTGAGCGCAGTCTCGAGAATGAATACAAGAAAAAAGAAGAGAAGTTAGAAAGGCGCGAAAGAGATTTAAAGCAAAATGACGAGAAGGTCCGCGTCGCAGAAGGCCGCTTAAAAGAAACAGAAGAAGAGCTCAATGTAAAGAAGCAAGAATTGACTGAGAAGCTCTCTGGAATTTCTGGATTTACTCCTGAGCAAGCAAAGCAAGAGATTGTTCAAGCTCTCGAAGAGGATGCAAAAACTGAAGCTGCTCGAAAAATAATTCTTCTTGAAGATGAAGCTAAAGCTCAAGCAGAAAAGCGAGCTAAAAGAATTATCAGTATGGCAATCGCTCGTTACGCAGGTGAATATACATCTGAGCGAACGGTTAGCGTTGTCGGTTTACCTTCGGATGAGATGAAGGGTAAAATTATCGGGCGTGAAGGTCGAAATATCAGAACGATCGAAAGCTTATGTGGTGTTGATCTAATTATTGATGATACACCAGAGGCCGTTGTTATTTCCGGTTTCGATCCAGTTAGACGAGAGGTTGCCAAAAGATCTCTTGAACGTTTAATGGAAGATGGTCGAATTCACCCGGCTCGAATCGAAGAAATGATTGAAAAGACTAAGAGAGAACTCTTTAAATCAATTAAAGAAGATGGTGATAAAGCCTGTATGGAGCTTGGTGTTGTTGGGGTAAACCAAGAGATCGTTAAGCTCTTAGGCTCTCTCAAATACAGAACAAGTTATACTCAAAACAACTATACTCATTCGATTGAAGTTGGGTTTTTAGCTGGCTTAATGGCAGTTGAGTTGGGTGCTGATGTTAAAACGGCTCGGCGTGCTGGTCTTCTTCACGATATTGGTAAAGCTTTAGATCATAGTGTCGAGGGTTCACATGCTGTTATTGGCGCAGACTTCGCTAAACGCCATGGTGAAAAAGAGGTTGTTTGTCATGCTGTGCGCGCGCACCACGAAGACGAAAAACCAAGAACTATGATGGCTTACTTAACACAAGCTGCGGATGCAATTTCTAGTGCGAGACCTGGAGCTAGAAGATCTATGATGGAAACTTATGTGCAAAGACTCGAAGACCTTGAGTCGATTGGAAATAGCTTCGACGGTGTTGAAAGAACGTTTGCAGTGCAAGCTGGACGAGAAATTCGCGTTATCGTTGATGCCGCGAAAGTCACCGATGAGCAGTCTTTGATGCTCAGTAAGGATATTGCACGTAAGATCGAGCGTGAATTGAATTACCCGGGACAAATTCGAGTATCTGTCGTTCGTGAAACTCGAGCTGTTGAGCACGCGAGATAAGGAATTGAGCGCTATGGGCTTTGCACCACCAGAAGAGCAGTTAAAAGAACTCAAAAAAGGAACTGTTGATGTCATTTCTGAAGAGGAGCTTTTAAAGAAGCTCAAAAAAAGTTATGACACTGGAAAGCCCTTAGTCATTAAAGCGGGCTTTGACCCCACTCGTCCTGATTTACATGTTGGACACACAGTTTTGATAAATAAAATGCGTCAATTCCAATTATTGGGGCATCAAGCTGTTTTTTTGATTGGTGATTTCACCGCGATGATCGGCGACCCAACGGGAAAGAGTGAAACGAGGCCTGCCTTAACCAAAGAAGAGGTCGAGGAGAATTCCGAGACTTATGCGAGGCAGGTATTCAAGATTTTGGATAGAGAAAAAACTCAAGTGAGGTACAACTCCGAGTGGATGGGTTCGATGTCCTCTACTGATTTTATCAAGCTTGCAGGTCAGTACACTGTAGCAAGAATGATAGAAAGAGATGACTTTGAGAAGAGATTTAAGTCTGGTCAAAGTATTTCGATCCATGAGTTTCTTTATCCTCTTGTTCAAGGTTATGATTCGGTTGCCTTAAAGTCTGATGTTGAACTAGGTGGAACCGATCAGAAGTTCAATATGCTGGTAGGTAGAGATTTGCAAAAGTCTTATGGCGTAGCTCAACAGTGCGTACTTACGGTTCCAATCTTAGAGGGGCTTGATGGCGTTCAGAAAATGTCTAAAAGTTTAGATAATTACATAGGAATCGAAGAGCCTCCTAAGGAAATTTTTGGAAAGTCCATGAGAGTTTCCGATGAGTTAATGATTCGATATTATGAACTTTTGACCGATATCTCAGTTGATGAACTAAGTTCCTTAAAAGAGGACCTCAAATCGGGGAAACTTCATCCAAAAAAAGCAAAAGTTGATTTGGCAAAGACACTGGTTGCTCGGTTTTACGACGAAAAGGCTGCTGATGAAGCAGAGGTTGAGTTCAACCGAATGTTTAAAGATAAGGGTTTGCCTGACGAGATGCCGGAGGCTGATTTTAGTTTGAGTGGCAATAACGACTCTATTTATGCTTCTGGTGAGCTCGAAGTAAGTCTTTTGATTAAAGATTTAGGGATGGTTCAGTCAACATCAGAGGCAAGAAGATTAATAAAGGGAAATGCAGTTTCAATTGATTCTGTAAAAGTACCAAACCATAGATTTGCCATCGAACTTTCGGCGGGATCCTCTCTGATCATAAAAGTTGGCAAGAAGAAGTTTACACGACTTCATATCAAGGATTAGTTTGAAGATGAAAGTTAAGTTTTTACCTTCTGAAGAAGAATACGAAATCAAAAACAATGAGACGGTACTTCACCTTGCTCATAATAATGGGATTCATATCCAGTCTGTTTGTAAGGGGATTCCATCGTGCGCAGAATGTCGCGTGAAGATTGTGGAAGGCGAACATAATGTTATTCAGCCGACGTCTACTGAAAAGTCTTTAATTGGCACTTCATACTTTATCGATAACCGCAGATTGTCTTGTCAGCTACGGTGCTTTGGAGACATTACTATTGATTTGACTGAGCAGATTGAAAAAGAAGAACGAGCAGCTAAAAAGCCAAGAGGTCGAGTCACAAGAGATGAGGATTTAGATCAAGAATCACATGCAGTTATGGGCTCGCTTGTACTTGGTGAAGAATTTGACCTTCAAAACTTTGAAGATGATGAAGAGCTCGATCTTCCAGAAGAAGCCAAGAAACAGAAAAAAGCTCAAACAGGTGGTTTCTATGACGCTCTCGAAAAGATCGGTAATGAAGAGCGCAAGAAAAAGAAAAATAACAGAAGACGACGCCCCAAGGGTGGTCAGAAAAAAACAGAAGCTAAAAGTGGTGGTGAAGGTAAATCATCCGGATCTTCCCAGGGTAATCAGGGGCAGCGACGACGACGACGTAAGAAAAAAAAGCGCCCTAACCAAGATGGTCAATCTAAATAACTTTGACTGAGAAGAGAGGGTAGATTGAAGCGGCTCATTTTTTCGGTATTAATGATTGGGCTAACTTTGATAATTATTGGTCTCAGTTATTTTGCTTATCTAGGTATCAAAAGTAAAAATAGAGTTCTAAGTTCCTCAGGTGTTTACTATTCAACTAAAAAGAGTTTAATTGATCCAGATATTGGTTTTGTATTTAAACCCAATATCGAGGTTGAAGTAGCCAGAATTGATAACAAGAAACTCACGCTAACGTTTAATTTTGCCACGGATGAATTTGGTCGTCGCCAAACTAAGGCTGAAAATTCAGGTGATGAATTTTTAGTCTATTATGGCTGTTCATTTGCTTTTGGTTTTGGCTTGAATGATGACATGATTTTGTCGTCACAGCTAGCGGATCAGATTAAGTCTCATCAGGTATACAATTATAATAGCAATGCTTATGGAGTTACTCAGTTGCTTTCTTATTTGAGAGTTAACCGATGGGAAAAAGAAATTCCTCAGGATAAGGGCATACTTGTTTATAGTTTTATTCGAGATCACTTCAATAGAATTTTTCCTAGTCCATCAAACTTCAATGAATCTCCTTTTTACGACTTTCGGGGTGATAAGCTCGAGTTTAAAGGGTTGCTAAATGATGTTTTTCCTGAAGAGGTTAAACGAATTGAAGAAAACTTTAGAGATGGGCCGTTTAACGCAGAAAAAATTACGGATAAGGAAGCAAAGTACTTTTGTGCAATCCTAAAGGAGTCAGAGAGGCTTTTTAACGAAAGCTATAGTTCTTCTCGCTTTGTGCTTCTGTACAATGACTGGCGAGATGAAGATGCTATCAAGAAGCTTAAAGAATGTATAAAGGGTACTAAAATTGAATTTCTCGATTTTTCACCTATAGTGGAAGCCAACAAAGAAAAGGTTTTAATACCTATCGATGGGCATCCCAATGAACTTTGGAATAGAGAA
>CAZFYV010000167.1:0-8080 GCA_964523195.1 uncultured Pseudobdellovibrionaceae bacterium | reverse complement strand
ATTCCTAAACAAGCAGCAAGAGCGATCAATCCGCCATTGTCTTTAAGAACTGCAACCATGTTAGCCATGTCATTCATTTGAGCGCCGTCTTGAGCTAGAGCTGGTACAGCCAGTAGAGTCCCGGCAATCACCCAAAGCAACTTAGTGTATTTTTTCATTATACTCTCCCTTATATTAATCGTGGTGTGATGCCATCATCACATAAACCATTGATAACAACGTAAATACAAAAGCCTGTACAAAACAGACAAATAAACCAAAGAAATAAAAAATAACTGGAACACCAACACCTGTAAGTTCAAGAAAAGCCCCTAAAACCTGGTGGTCACCAGTCATATTACCACCAAGACGTAAACCTAAACTAATTGGTCTTACAAAGTGGGAAATAATCTCGATAACTAACATCAAAGGCGCAAGAAACAACATCGGTCCAAGGAAGTGCTTCAAATAAGCAACTCCATCTTCCTTAAGTCCATACCAGTTATAAAAAACAAAAGAAAAAAGACCTACAGCAAATCCAGTGTTGAAGTTTTCTGTGGCTGGTACCATCCCAGGTATCAGGCCAAATATATTATTTATAAAGATAAATATAAATATCGAACCAAAGAACGGAACGTATTTCCGACCGGCTTGACCTAAAACCATATCGTTTAGCCAATACATAAAGTCTATCAAACTTTCGCAAATTGCTTTTATCGAAAACTTACCAGATGGTTCAATAGCTGCTTCGCCTTTACCAAGTGCAGCTCTTCCAGCAAAAGCACCAACTGTAATTATACCGGTAACAATTGCAGCTGCAGCGACGTGAACATTGGTATGGTCTACACCAGGAATCATTTCAACAAAGTTAAAAGCTGCCACTTTTAGAATCCTCTCGGTTTATTTTTTTTGCCGCAATCAAACTCCAAAGAATTCCAACTCCGGCAACACTTGCTATTCCTAATGAAAGCCAAGCCAGATCAAAGACTTTGGACATTACGAAGGAATATATAAGTACTATTAAAATCGCGTACTTAAATACAATGACACTGATAGCTAGGGCAATCCTTTTTTTCATTAATATGAAACGCCAGGTTATTCCTAAAAGGAAGCTGTTAAGGATTGATAAAGAACTTCCAACAATAAAGGAGCCCAAATCTTTTCCACCCAAAAAGGTGTATAAAATACCTGTAAGCAATAGTGAAAAAATCACATGAATAATTAAGAAAAGCTTCATTTATCTGTGTCTAACCCCTTGTTTTCGGCCTTCTCAGCCTTTTCTAGGGCTTTTACAGCACGAAACAAGTGAATGATCCATAAAAGGAGTGCGCCCAAACAACCGGCGGCTACACCCATCCCTTTTAATTGATACTCTGAGTCTAACCAGCGCCCACCGAGCACGCCGGCTATAATTAATGCTGTGAGTTCAAACCCCAGCCCCATAAATACAAGATATTCACGCTTCATTACTTCTTTAGACCTCGAGCGCCAGGCTGGAGGGCTTTCCTGCGGCGGAGTTGATAGATCCGTTCACTCAGATAATAGACGTAATCTGTCTGGGACACATCAAAGGATGATTGTGAATATCTAATTGGTTTTAAATTTTTTCCAGCATCTAAAGTTTTATAAATGGTTTCAAGAGAGTCTTGTTTAGATCTGTCAGTAAAATAGTTTATTAGTATTTCCAAAACAGAGAGAGCTTCTTTCTTCTTACCTGACAAAAAATTAATGTTCGAAAGCAATAACAAAGGCTCATAGTTTTCTTCTCTCTCGATATTAACTCGATCTATTTTTGACTCGAGATCCATAACAATTTCATTATAGGTCTCATCAATTTCTTTTTCTAAAAGATCAATTGCGGTCTCAAAATCTTTTGATTCCTCATAACAAACAGCTAAATTAAGTGTAATTCGATCCTTTTTAGATATCTGGGGAAAGTTTTTAATTATTTCTTTGAAAAGCTCCGTCGCTTTAGCCACTTGTTTCGTAGTTAACAGAATATTTGCCTTTAAAACCATTGGTTCATAGTTGTTAGGATTCGTTGGATTATCAGAATCGATCAGAGAGTTAACTTCTACTTCAGCTTGAAAAAAATTACTGATGAAAAAATAGGACTTAGCAATCGCAAATTTATATTTTCTCTTCTCAGCCTCAGAGTGGGGGAGTGAAAGTAATCTCGTATATTCAGTAATGGCCTGCTTATAATCTGAAACATGATTAAAAAATATTTCAGCGATAACTTGTTGAGCACTAATTTGATCCCTCTGATTTTGAGAATTAATCACAATGTGCTTATAAAAAGCGAGAGCTCCTTTAAAATCTTTAAGGTTAAAATAGGAAACTTTAGCAGCTCGCTTGGCTGCTCTGATAGCCAGCTCACTAGCCTTCTCGCGAGAAATAACTTTCTTATAAAACTTAACCGACTCCTTGAACTGCCCCTTTTTTTCGGCAGCAGCTCCTCGTTTAAAATCGATAGAAACAGATGAAGTACAACTCACTCCAAAGAGGAGCCAGAAAAGACATAAAATAATTAAGGAATATCCTCGATTATTCAGCGTTTTCAGCTCCTTCTTCAGCTTCTTCAGATATGACAGCTAAGCCAGCAACTTTCTCGTCATCGTTAAGATTAATTATTCGAACACCTTGAGTATTTCTGCCCATAACAGAGATATCTGCACAGTTCGTTCGAATAACCTGGCCTTTGTCCGTTGAGAGCATAATCTCATCTCCGTCTTCGACTCGAGATGCACCTACGACATCACCAACTTTATCGTTAGTTTTCTGAGTAATGATTCCGACGCCTCCACGACTCTGGCATCTATATTCTGAAACCGGAGTACGCTTACCATAGCCCCCACCAGTAACAATAAGGGTCGTTGTATCAGCTCCGTCTTCAAAAACTTCAAGACCTACAACTTCATCCTCTTTCTGGAGCGTGATTCCTTTAACTCCACGAGCTGAACGCCCCATGGCTCTCACATCACCTTCACCAAAACGGATAGACATACCTTTTTTAGTCGCAATAAATACATCACATTTTCCATCCGTCTCTCTAGCTGCCAACAACTCATCGTCAAGATCGATCGTAAGTGCGATGATCCCCGACGGTCTTGGTTTAGAGAAATGCTTCAATGACGTCTTTTTAATAATTCCCTTCTTAGTAAGAAGAAGAATAAATTTATCAGGGTTAAAGTCGTCAATCGGAAGGACGGCTAAAACTTTTTCTTTTGAG
Organism: uncultured Pseudobdellovibrionaceae bacterium; assembly: GCA_964523195.1. Lineage (GTDB taxonomy): Bacteria > Bdellovibrionota > Bdellovibrionia > Bdellovibrionales > JAGQZY01 > JAUHWN01. The sequence continues at coordinate 4,869 of CAZFYV010000167.1, read as the reverse complement.
TCAATTTGCACGACATTGGCGATTGCTCGGCCTTTGGATGTACGTGATCCTTGAGGAAGTTTATGAACTTTACTCCAATAAACTTTCCCTTTATCAGAGAAAACAAGAAGATTCGTTTTGGTATTGGCAACGAAAATTTTGGCGACGACATCTTCTTCACGGGCCGCTGAACCCTTAAGACCCTTGCCTCCACGTTTTTGTGTGCGGTAAGCATCAAGAGGAATTCTTTTAACATACCCATTTTTAGTCATTACAACGACCATATCCTCTGGGGTAATCAAATCATCATCTTCTATTTCTTCGATATCCCCAGTGATTTCAGTTCTACGTGGGTTGTTGTACTTCTTTTTAATCTCTTCGAGTTCTTCAGAAATTATAGCGTAGACTTTTGTAACATCAGCCAACACCGATTTTAACCAAGCGATCTTTTCAGCTAATTCGTTGATTTCATCTTCGATCTTTTGTCGCTCTAGGCCGGTTAAACGAGCTAATCTCATGTCTAAAATAGCTTGAGCTTGCTTTTCAGAAAAACCAAACTTATCCATCAACGCAGTTCGAGCAATACTACTTTCTTTACTTGCTCGAATCGTAGCAACAACTTCATCAATGAGATCGAGTGCTTTCTTTAATCCTTCTAAGATATGAGATCGCTCTTCTGCTTTCTTTAGTTCAAAAATACAACGTTTTGTTACTACGTCTTTTCGATGATCTAAAAATGCATCAAGCATACTTTTCAGATTAAAGGTAACTGGTTGGTTCTTGTTATCAAGAGCCAACATTCGAATACCGAAACTTACTTGCATTTGAGTGTATTTATAAAGCCTATTTAAAATTACACCAGCATTTTCATTACGCTTAAGTACGATAACGATTCTCATGCCTTCTCGAGAAGACTCATCTCTAATATCAGAGATCCCTTCAATTTTTTTATCTCTTACAAGGTTTGCAATCGATTCAATCAAGCGAGCCTTATTCACCTGGTAAGGTAGCTCAGTAACTAAAATCTCATCGTTATTCTTTTTAGTTTCTATCTCAGCGACAGCCTTAACGGTTATGACACCTTGACCTTTTTTATAGGCAGAAACCAATCCAGTTCGACTCGCGATAATTCCAGCAGATGGGAAATCTGGTCCTGGTATAATCTGCATTAATTCATCAATGCTAGTCTGCGGGTTTTTAATTAATGCCTGGCAACCATCGATAACCTCGCCCAAATTATGAGGAGGAATATTTGTTGCCATACCAACTGCAATACCAGAACTTCCGTTAACAAGCAGGTTTGGATATTTAGCAGGAAGAATTAAAGGTATCTCAAGTGAGTCATCGTAGTTGGGGCCGAAAGGCACAGTATCTTTTTCGATATCTTCTAGAAGCTCTTCACTCAAACGAGTCATTCGAACTTCTGTATAACGTTGTGCCGCTGGGCTATCACCGTCAATAGAACCAAAGTTACCTTGACCATCCACGAGAGGGTAGCGAAGCGAGAAGTCTTGGGCCATACGAACTATCGTATCGTAAACTGCAACATCACCATGAGGGTGATACTTACCGATCACATCCCCGACCACACGAGCCGATTTTTTATAAGGTTTATCGTGGGTATTTCTTAACTCGTGCATTGCAAATAAAACCCGTCTATGAACAGGCTTTAACCCATCACGAACATCGGGTAATGCACGACCTACAATTACACTCATGGAGTACTGTAGGTAGGCCTCACGCATTTCTTTATTAATATCAACATTACTTATGGTCCCTTGACCATCATTTGAAGTCACTTCAGCCATGTATTCCTCTAGACATCAAGATCGCCCACAAGGAGGGCATTGTCGTGAATAAATTTTCTACGGGGCTCAACTTGTTCACCCATAAGAACACTAAATGTTTCATCAGCAGTAATCGCGTCTTCAATATTTACGCGAAGTAAATTTCTATTTTCAGGATTCAAAGTAGTTTCCCAAAGTTGATCAGGATTCATCTCTCCAAGACCCTTATAGCGCTGGATATATGCACCTTTTTTACCTTGATCCATAAAGTACTCATAAAACTCATAATATTCTTGAAATTCAGTATCTGTTTTCTCTCCGCCTACAATTAACGGTAGTGGTGAAATTTTCTGAAGGTCTAACCAAAGCTCTTGGAGCTCTTTTACTTCAGAAGAGTCTTCAAAAGGAGTATCGATAACAGACTTTAATGAGTGACCATAACGAATTGTATTATAAGTCACCTTAATAGAATTATGCTCTTCATCTTTTTCAGATTCAGACTTAACTTCTAAAATTCCTTTGAGAGGGTTTTCTTCAACCCATTTTGTAAGTCCATCAGAAACTTGATTTCTATAAGACTCATCTGAAAGGAATTTCTTAAAGTCCGTCTTATTTGAAATTAGGTAATAAAGAAGATCTGGATCTACCTTAGCCCCTACTTTCGTAAGCAAGCTATTAAATCGCAAAATATTTAAAATAAACTGCTTCATATCTTCTTCAGATGTTCCATCCTTCAAAGACTTCAAGTTAATATTTGAAATACTCGTATTTAATAGAAACTCTGTGAGTCCTTTTTCATCTTTAATGTAAGTCTCCTGTTTACCTTTTTTGTATCGATAAAGAGGAGGTTGAGCGATATAAATATAACCGCGTTCAACGACTTCTGGCATTTGACGATAAAAGAAAGTGAGAAGAAGAGTTCTAATGTGACTTCCATCCACATCAGCATCCGTCATGATAATGATTTTGTGATAACGGATCTTTTCCATATTCACATTTTCTTTACCAATTCCCACACCAATAGCAGAAATCATCATTTTTATTTCTTCGTTTGAAAGCATTTTATCAAAGCGAGCTTTTTCAACGTTTAGAATTTTACCTTTAAGTGGCAAGACTGCTTGCGTTCTTCGGTCACGAGCTTGCTTCGCAGATCCACCCGCCGAGTCACCCTCCACCAGGTACAATTCACAAAGAGCAGGATCCTTTTCTTGGCAGTCAGCCATCTTTCCAGGAAGAGCATTCCCATCAAGAGCTGTTTTTCTTCGAGTTAACTCTCTCGCTTTTCTAGCAGCTAAACGAGCCCTTGAAGCATCCACACATTTTTGAATAATTGATTTTGCTGGGCTTGGATTTCGGTCAAACCAATCAGATAATTTTTCATTTACGATCGATTCGACGATACCTTTAACTTCATTATTACCGAGTTTAGTCTTTGTCTGACCTTCAAACTGAGGCTCAGCAACTTTAACACTGATTACAGCAGCTAATCCCTCACGAATATCTTCACCTTCTAAATTTCCTTTTAGATCTTTTAAAAGGTTTTTTTGTTGAGCATAAGAGTTGGTGGATCTCGTTAAAGCTCCTCTAAAACCAACTAGGTGAGTTCCACCTTCAAGCGTGTTAATATTATTACAGTATGTTGCGATCGATTCTGAAAAAGAGTCGTTCCATTGAAGTGCAATTTCAACATCGACATTATCTTTTTCGCCATGAAAATAAACCACATCGCTATGAAGCGCTTTTTTACTTTGATTTATATATTCAATAAATTCCTTGATACCCTCAGTAAATTGAAAGTCTTGTTTTTTACCATTGCGCTCATCAGAGAGAGTAATATGTAAACCTTTATTTAAAAATGCTATCTCTCTAAATCGATTGGCAAGCGTATCAAAGTTAAATGTTAAACCTTCTTCTTTAAAAATTTGTCTATCAGGTTTAAAAGAGACTTTTGTTCCTGTCTTGTCAGTAGTTCCTTGTTTTTCAACAGGACCAAGAATTTTTCCTCTTTCGTATTCCTGCTTCCAAACAAATCCTTCTCTTTTAACTTCGACCTTACAAGAAGAAGAAAGAGCATTCACAACAGAAGCACCAACTCCGTGTAAACCACCAGAAACTTTATAAGTATTTTTATCGAACTTTCCACCTGCGTGTAGAACAGTATAAACAACTTCAAGAGCAGACTTTCCAGATTTATGTTGGGAAACTGGAATACCACGTCCGTCATCTTCAACGGTGATACTGTCGTCGGCACGAATTGTGATCGTCACATGATTACAAAAACCAGCAAGCGCTTCATCAATCGCGTTGTCTACAATTTCATAAACGAGGTGGTGAAAACCTCTTACACCTGTATCACCGATATACATACCAGGTCTTTTTCGAACAGCCTCTAAGCCCTCTAGGACTTGAATAGAATCGGCACTGTAGTTTGGCTTTTCACCTTCAGTCGACACCGTAGTATTGTCAGACACGCACATCCCCTTGCAAAAATAAGAAGTTCGCTTGAACTCATTCTCTTGTGCTGGTTTTGGATTCCCTTGAAAGGTAGATCAAAGAGAAGTTATTCCAATCACTTAAAGACAAAATAAATAGCACGATTCCAAGGGCGAACCAAGCTTTTCAGCTCTATATCTATATAGTGAACACACTTTTTTTTGCACTTTTTGTTATGCATTAACTCAGTGAAATTATTAGCTAAAATAAGCTGTTTTTAAGGTATCCAAGGTATCAACAGGTTTATCCACAACTATTGCTAAAAGTCGCTCGAATTTAGAGTGTTTTTACTGCTTTCTTGGTGGTTTGCGAGCTTAATTTGACCAGATTTAACGTTAAAAATGCGGCCAATATGATCATCGAACTGATCGAGCATTTGCAGATCGGTGGATGTCATAAAAATTTGGGCCTCAATCTTTTTCAAAAACTGAATGAGAAACCTACGACGCTGCAGATCAAGTTCACTTAAGACATCATCGAGCATCAAAATAGGCGTTCTTTGAAACTCTTCTTGGAAATATCTCACATGAGCTATCTTAAAAGCCAATATCAGAGCACGCTGCTGTCCCTGAGAGCAGGACAAGGAACGGGCGGGGAGGCCAGGGGAGGC
>CAZFYV010000166.1:0-8086 GCA_964523195.1 uncultured Pseudobdellovibrionaceae bacterium | reverse complement strand
CTAGCTCCTAACAAATTTCTAAAAAAATGTAGCGAATACAAGCGGAAGTTGTTCCATATTGAATTATTTGTTCCCCCGGTATACACGAGCGGAAAATATTCTTTAGTAATTAGGCATGGCACTCTAGTAAAAAAAGTTTCACTAAAGATTGTTAATAGAAGTTTCCTTAAAGGGCAAAAGATCGATTCATATTTTGAATTAGTACCTTATTGGTCACTTATTGGGCATCACGGGGCGTGGAAACCTGGTGAAGGAAAATTAGCGAAAAGCTATATCGATCTTCTACGTAGTAATGGCATCTCTCCTATAAAGCATTGGATCAAGGTTCCAAAAGTCAGTAAAAAGTCAGGACTTTTAAATCTAAAGGAGCTAGAAGATAAGGAAAGCAGCTTTCAACAGATTGTCCTAAATGGGAGAGATCCACAATCAAAAGTCATGTTTCCTGGAAGAGTAGATACGATTCCAAAAGCACAACAAAAGACATACTTTAAAGCGCTCGGTAAAACAGTTAAATCCTTATCTCTTGAAAAACAAAATTTTGTTTGGCTGTTTGATGAACCAAAAGAAAAGGACCTCAAGGTTATCGGTGAGCTAGGAAAAGTTGTTGGTCAGCTCTCGCCTGAAACTCTTCGGATGGTGACGGGTGAGCTCTATCCAGCAATTTTAGACAAAGTTGATATATATGTTTTGCCAGTAAATTTTTGGACTAAAGATCGAATAGCCAAATTGAGAAGATGGCAAGGACAGGGTGAAAAGATTGGGAAAAAGAGATTGGTATGGTGGTATTTAAGTTGTATGAGTCATGGGTGTGAGAGTTTAGAGCCAATCGATACATTTGACTTCTCACTAGAGCGAAGTTCTAGTTTTGTTCGTACTTTGCCAGTGAGTGCCTATTTAAATTCAATACCGGCTATTTTGTATTACTCCGTAAACTATCAGTTTCAATTTTTTCCAGCAAAAGATCCTATTAAAGATGTGTTTGCGTTTTCTGGTAATGGAGACGGAACTTTAACTTATCCAGGCCGGAAAAAAGAATTGGGTTATGGCAGAGATTTGGCTTTGGCCTCATTGAGAATGAAAATCTATAGAGCGGGTTTGGAAGACCTCAAGTTGATAGCACTTCATCAGAAAGTAAAGCCAAGCTCTAAGTTGATGAGCACCCTTAAGAAGAAATACGGCGATCCACTTAAGTTTTCAAAGGACTTCGGACAGTTTCTTAAGCTGAGAAATAAAATCGTGAGAGAGATCGTTTCAGAAAAGGCCTTAAAATGAAAGTTTTATGGGTCCTACCAAAATACCCCTATCCCGTTGTTGATGGCGCAAGGCGAGCGATTTATCAGTTGTTAAATGGATTGACCGATTCGGATGCCGACCTGAAAATTGACCTTTTGATTTTTAATGGCTCTGACCTGGCAGACGACCATAATCTGCAGAAAATTTATGGTGTTGAGAAGGTTTATTTTGTTGAAAAATCTCTGGGAGAAGGGCCATGGAAGCGCATAAAACAAATGGGCTTTGGTTTACAAAGGAGAGACTTACCCTTTACCTTTGCTCCTTTCGCAAGCAAAAAAATGATCCAGAAAGTTGAAAGAATCTTAAACGGTGAGTCTTATGATGCTTTGATTTGTGACGGCCTTCACGCCTGTGTTCCCTTTGTGGAGTCGGAGAAATTTCAAAGTGCTAAAATACCATTGATTTATCGTTCCCATAATTTGGAGTATGAAATTTGGCGAAAACAAGCGGAGCGAAGCCATAAAGTTTTTGGTCAGTTCCTCCATTGGCAAGCGCAGAAGCTTTTCGTACTCGAGAAGAGAATATTAGAGTACGTTCAAAGAGTTTTAAGTATATCTGCAACAGACACTGAGAATTTTGTTTCTCACTTTAACGTTAGTAAGCAAAAGATTGATTTTGTTTCGGTGGGGTTCAACTTTGACGAGTCTTTTGCAACTGAGGCCTTACCAGCCTCTAAGCCCTATAAGTTGATTTTTGTTGGAGACTTAAATTGGTCGCCTAATCTAAGTGGAATCGTTTGGTTTCTAGAAAATGTTTGGAACCATTTCGCTGAATCAGAGAATGTTGTCTTTCAGATTGTTGGTAAGGGTGGGGAGCGAGTTGAAAAAATAGCCTCAAGGTTTCAAAATGTTCGAGTCGAAGGAGTTGTTGAGAATCTTGATGCTTATTATTCCGACGCATTTGCCGTTTTATCCCCCGTTTTCTATGGCTCTGGGTTGCGAGTAAAAGCTATAGAGGCAATATCCTATGGGAAGCCTTTAATTAGTTCCAAGTTTGGAGTCGGAGGTTTGAACCTTAAACCAGGTAGAGATTATATCCATGCCGAAACCGCTTCTGACTTCAAAGTTGCCATCGAGAAGGCTCTCAATTCTGAAAATTTGGACACTCTAAGGCAGGCTGCTTTGGAGCAGGCTAAATCGAGCTTTGATAGGAAGCTAATTCAATCGAAGGTTATCGAAGTATTGAAAGTTTTGACTAAAAACTCTTAGAGCAAGGAATAAATGGAGAATTATATTTCTCCGTATCATGTTTACTTTTTATAACTTCATTGGATTCAGGAGAAAGCCAGATAAACTCGGCGCCTACGGTTAGCTCTGGTTGACCTTGGTCGTTCTTATCGATCCATTTAACTTTCGCAACGCCCGATAAAAGAGTGTTACCGTTTCCTGTGAAATCAAACTCAAATACTTGATCGAAAGCCAATTTCTCTGGAGTTTGGAAGTAGAATCCATAGGCTGAAAAATCAAATTTATTGTTATCTCGCGCTGACTCAAAGCTTTCAATGTCTTGAGTAATTTTGGTGTCGACTGATCCTGGTTTTTCAGAAAGGCGGTCGCTCCATGTTTGTAGATAGTATTTTACTTCATCGACCAAATTTTGAAGATCAAAAGGTTTGGAGAAAATACTTTGAGCACCGTGAAAAAAGGCTTCCTCAGCACTTAAATCGGCAAATCCTGAAATAAATATGAAAGGAGAGCGATTGGTGTTTTTCGCAACATGTTTCAATAGAGAAAGGCCATCGCCATTAGGCATGCGAATATCGCTAATAATAGCATCCACATCTGAATTTGAATTGAGTACTTCTATGGCCTCATTTCCTGAACTCGCCTCTAAAACATTAACGCCTAGAAGGTCGAACTCAAAAGAAATCATTTCTCTCAAATCAGGCTCATCATCTACGATTAACAGCTTTTTCCCATTTAATTCCATGAGCAATATTCTACAGAATTTCCCAGTGGAAATGAAATGATAAGACTCCGCGCTAAAATGATGCGCAAGGTTAAATGGAATCGTTTGAATTTTTATGGAACAGGAGGCTAGCATTGAAGTTGGAGGATTCATGGAGATGGAATTCTACAAAAGTCGAGCAAAACACTTGGATCAAAGGCCCCACTCTGAAACTGAGTTAGCCTATCGAGCAGACTTCTTTATTAAAGAGTTCAGCCCAAGAATTCCTACGAAGGGTGAGCTTGCTTTACTGAGTCACAAATACGGACCTGATTTAGCATCCATGGTTCTTTATAGGTCTATTTGTCAAAATGACCTCCACGGCGAATTCGTTCGCTTTATAAACAAATATGCGCATGCCCATCGAAAGGAAAATCAGTTACACAAAGTATTTATTTCAACTGGACGGTGTTTTGGGTTGGAATTCCAAAGTGGTCGTCGCAGTGAGTACTTTGAGAACCTGGCTCACGACGCACTGTTTTCTACTGATATTATTCCGACGGACGACACAGATTCGGTTTCTACAAATGCTAGAGTATTGTGGAAGTCCATCGAAATGTCTCAGGAAAAGTCCATTATATTGGTGACCTTCGGGAGAAGTAGTGCAGAAGCAAGAATGATGTTTGAAAAAAAATCAGGGTCTAAGGAGCTTAATAAGATCAAAGCTTGGATTAATCTTTCAGGCATATTTTCTGGATCTCAGCTGTACAGTAATATTTTTAACAGTTCTTGGCGTAGGTCTTGGCTCAACGTTTTGGGGCGGTTTTCTACGGTCAATATTAATGGACTTCAGGAGCTGTCTAATACCTATCCATTGTGGAATAGGAACTTGAGGCTTCCAGTGGGAATGAGGGTTGTGAGTTTGCTTGGCTTGTCCATGAGTCAGTCCATTCATCCGCTATTAAAAAGGAACTATAAAGAATTGAGTCACTTTGGGCCTAATGATGGAATCTCTCTTTCTTGGGATTCAATCGCCCAGCCAGGACTTATTTTTCCAATGTGGAATACTGACTACTTTCTACGTCGTAAGGATTTCCCAAGAATTTTCCAAAAAATCCTAACTAGTACGGCTGAGCAGATCGAAGATCGATCTCAATTAAAACCTGAATTGACAATAAAAGAATTTGGTATAGAGACTTGATCTAAAGTTTGAGTCAGGAGAAGAGTTGCAAGATCGTAGGTCCCCTCTATTTGTCGCCAAAGCGCTCGTTGCCGAAAAGTTTTCTGAAGCGGCCGCTGTATTTTTTGCGGGTTCCGTCGTTCGTGGAGAGGCATCTCAGTTTTCTGATATCGATATAGTCGTTGTTTATGATTCCATTGAGAATGCGTATCGAGAGTCATTCGTTTATAAAGATTGGCCTGTAGAAGTGTTTGTTCACGATATGGAGACCATTCGCTATTTCTTAGAAGTTTATGATCGTGACAATGGATTACCTGAATTACATCAAATGTTAATCGAGGCCCTTGTCCTTCCCGAGGAAAATGACTTGAGCAAGGAATTAAAGGATAAAGCCGCGAAGATCTTTGAATCTGGGCCACCAGCTCTTGAGGAATCTCAGATCAACTTGAGGAAATATCGAATTTCCGAAATTCTGAACGATGCGAAAAGCCCAAGAGGTCGTGACGAATTGTTAGCGACACTCTCGAAGTTTTACCAGGAGTTTACTGATTTTTATTTTAGAAGTCAGGGGCTTTGGTCTGCTAGAGGAAAAGCGATACCAAAACGCATGAAAAAAATTGATTCCGAGTTCTATAAAAATTTTTCCAGCTCCTATAGGAAAGCGGTGGAGTCAGGAGATGTTGGACATCTAGTTCAGGCCTGTGAGTCCTTTATGGGACATCCTGGTGGATACTTTGAAGGGTTTCGAGAAGATGCGCCGAGTGATTGGCGAATAAAAAGTTAAGTTTCAACCGTATTGATTACCTGGTCTTTAATTTTTTCTATATCGTAGTGTTCTTCCGCTCGAGTACGGGCCTTTTGTTTGAACTCTGAAATCTTCTCTTGAGCGATAAACAGCTCATTGAGCTTTTGAGCGATACTATCTGCAGAACGTGGCTGAATATAAAGACCTGAAGAGTTATCAGAGATTATTTCTTGTGCTCCCCCGGATTGAGTCACCAGAGTGCAAACGCCAGAAGCCAAAGATTCCAAAACAACATTTCCGAAAGTTTCTTCGTAGGACGCGAGAACAAAAATATCTAAATCAGCCATTAAGTTTGGTATGTCGGATCGATAGCCCAAAAAGTGAATTTTATCTGAGAGTTCCTCAGCTTCCAGGCGAATTGTTTTCTCATAGTCTTCGTATTCACCCTCGGTACGGTTTCCAATTATCACGAGATGTGCATTAACATTTGGGTTTTTCAAACAACTGGATTTAAATCCCTTTATGGTCTCAAGTTGACCTTTTTGTGGATCAAGACGGCCGATAATTCCGACCACCAGACTATCTGTCTCAAGGCCTAGCTCCCGGTGTAAACTCAGTGATCTATTTTCGGGCGTGAACTTTTGTAAATTAACTCCATTGGGAATGAAAACATATTTCTTCTCGTTAACCGGCAAACACTGAATGAGGTGAGTCTTTTGGTTTTCTGATATGTGAATCATTTTATGAAGCTTGCCATAGAGATATCGGTGCAATGGTCCCTTCTTCTTGTGTTTCTTGAGAAACATTCTGGCGAAACCAATAAGTTTCTCGGAACCTTGAAGGGCGGGGACGACCAGCCAAAGATCTTTGAGGTGATGGAGAATGATAGCTCTTGGTTCAAGGTCGGTAAGAATTTTTCGCAATTGCCGAGTCGTCGTTGGAGAAAAGTATTTACCGCCCTTTACTGTGAAATGAGGCGTTTGTTCTTTTTTTAAGTCCTCTGCGAGTTTAGACGACTCTTGAGCAATACAATAAGAGCTAATTCCTCGACTTAGAAAATGCTTAGTCCAGCGATGTGATTGCATTTCCAGGCCGCCCCAAGATTTAGAAAGGCAAATATGAACAACGGGTTTTTGCGAAGAACTATTCACGGTCTAAGAGCCTCGTAGCCATCAAAGTCTGGTCTTGGAACCAAATTGAGTTGAAGTCCAACGAGTCTTCTAAAAAATGGAAGTAAGTGAAAAAGAGATCTTCCCTTTTTTATGGATCTCGGAGGGTGTTCGATCGAGTGGTTTACGTAGGCGAATCGACAAGTGCCTGAGTATGATTCTCCGAGCTCTTCAAAAAAACTATAATTCTTCGAGTAATCCATCTCATATGGAATTTTATATTGAAGATATGGTTTGAAGCTCATAGCAAAAGGAATTGCATCATTGAGGGCTGCGCAGAATCCAAAATTGTCTTTTGCTCGTTCTACGATCTGTTGCATTTGCTCCGTTTTTGACCAAACTCTAAAGTATCCCCTCAGCGCCCAAATGTAGCGATGTATTCGTTTAAGTTCTGACTGTTCAATAATGTCCCAGTCTTCAAAATCAGGTCTATTGAGGTTTTCGATATGAAAGAGGTAGGCTTCTCTTTCAGCGTGCAGTATCGAAAGTCCTGCAGTTATCAAAATGATGTTTTGAGAGTTCAGAAGTATACGTGCAAAATGGCGAACTTTTCTCAACTGAGGTTCAAGGTCGTTGTCGTTTAAGCCCCTTAGAAGACTAAGCTTCGCTAAATGGATAAGTTCGATATTGTTCGGAAGTGGGAGCTCAGCAGGATGTAGAAACTTACCCGTTGAGATAATTTTTTGAATCGGTGAGTTTTCTTCAATATTCCAATAATCGTAATCTTTAAGTGTGTCTAAAATCCCTAAGTCGGCGTCAGAGGTGCGAAAAAGCCGATACTTTTCAAGCCACTTGGGTCCGTAGTAAATAAGTTGTTCACTGGTCTTTTTTGGAATGATCGACTGCGAAAGGTTTCTTTCTGATCGAATCGAGAGATCCCATTTAAGATAACTCTGAAGTACAGGGCCCGCATCCTTGGTCTGCTTTAAATTTTGCAGCATTTTGATTTGCTGAATCAGAACCGAGTCCTCTAAGAAAGTATTCAAGTGGCGTTCTTGAACTTGAATTTGCTTTTCGATGATGGGGGACATATGCTGATCAATCAACTGCTGAACTCCTACTGTAACTAGGGTTACAACCAGGGTTACCACCAGAGCTAAAAAAATGAACCATCGTCCCATAAACTTCATGGTGCTCAGTTTAGGTGGAATCAAGAGGTCTGTCGAGTTGATGGATGAGTTGATAAGGCGAGTTAATGGGTATCAGCTTCAGTTGAGTCCAAATTGTGTGGAGAATTATTGATCGCAGGGGGTCGAAATGGAATATCAAGGCTATTATATCCATCCAACAGTATTTGAAGATCGCGTTGTATTTGCCAGTGAAGAAGACCTTTGGAGTGTACCTTTGAGTGGAGGACGTGCTGAACGACTGACCTCTGGAAATGGAGTCTGTAAAAGCCCAGTTTTCTCCCCGGATGGTTCTCAGATAGCTTTTTTAAGTTCAGAAGAAGGTGACTTCCAGGTTTATGTGATGAATTCAAATGGAGGACCGATGGATCGGCAAACATTTGTCGATGCCCAAATCGTGGGGCTCAATTGGACCGACCAGGGCATTGTCTTTGCCAGCAGTCATAAACGACCTTTTCGCAAGGATACTCGGTTTTACAAAATAGACCTGGAAACTAGAGAACTCGATGAGCAACCTTGGGGGCATGGCTCCTATGCGAGTGTTGGGCCAAAAGGTGGCGTAGTTATAAATCGATTAGGGATGAATACTCTAGATACAGAACTCGCTTTTTGGAAGAGATACAAGGGAGGTACTGCCGGGGATTTATGGATTGATGCTAAAGGTGATGGTGAGTTTAAAAGGTTG
>CAZFYV010000165.1:3011-8120 GCA_964523195.1 uncultured Pseudobdellovibrionaceae bacterium | reverse complement strand
GGCCTCTCAGGTGGCAACCCGAGAAAACTGCTCTTTGTATGATTTGGAGTTTGTGGGTGCTGGAACAGGTCGCATTTTAAGGGTTTTTATCGATAAAGCTGGAGAAGACTCCGTTTCTGTAGAAGATTGCTCGAATGTCTCTAATGGATTGAATTTGATTTTAGATGTTGAAGACATCATTCCTGGTGGGGCTTATAACCTTGAAGTATCGAGCCCGGGTCTCGAAAGACACCTCAAAGAGAAAGCTCATTTTGAGGGCGCTTTGGGAGAGCTCATCTTTTTAAAAACCAGATCTGGTTTTGCGAATTTTTCTGATGATGGTGAAAGCCTAGGTTTGCGAAAGCAAGGGCAAGTTAAGCTCGTGAGTGTCATCGACGAGAAAAATATTGAAGTGGATATTAATGGGGCACGTTTAAGTGTTCCTTTGGATGAAATAGAAAAAAGCCATGTGATCTTTGAGACAGAAGATAAAACGCCACCCAAGAGTGGTGGGCGAAGATCGCAGCGTAAAAAGAAATCTAAAAAGAGGTAAAGAATATGGCAGCCGATAGCGTTTTTTCTGACTTGAGCAGAATGATTGAACAAGTTGGTAAAGATAAAGGGATTGAAAGACAGATTGTAATAGATGCTGTTACTCAGGGTCTTTTAGTTGCTGCTCGCAAAAAATATGGAACTTACCGCGAGATTGAAGCGAGTTATAACGATGACACTGGTGAAGTAGAATTGTTTGAATTTAAAGAAGTTGTAACTCCAGAAGCTTTTGAAGATGAAGAAATCGAAATCGTTCTTGAGGAAGCACAACAGCTGGATCCAGATGTACAACTTGCCGATTCGATTGGTATTCGCCTCGAAACAAATGATTTGGGACGTATCGCAGCCCAAACAGCAAAGCAAATTATCACCCAAAGAGTGAGAGATGCTGAGCGCGAAATCATTTTTAACGAATTTGAGCAAAGAAAAGGTGAGATCGCATCAGGAATTGTTCGCCGAGTAGAGCGCGGATCTATCGTTGTCGACCTAGGAAGAACAGAAGCTTACATTCCACCTCGTGAGCAAATTCCAGGTGAAATGTATCGCCAAGGAGATAGAATTCAAGGTTATCTCTCAGAAGTCCGACAAACTACTAGGGGCCCTCAGATTATTATGTCTCGAGGAGCTCCTCAGTATCTTGAGAAGTTGTTTGAAGTCGAAGTTCCTGAAATCTATGATGGAATTGTTGAAATCATGGCAGCAGCTCGAGAGCCGGGTCAGAGAGCTAAAGTAGCGGTCTTCTCAAAGGAAAGCACAGTAGATCCAGTTGGAGCCTGTGTTGGGATGAAGGGAAGCCGAGTCCAAACCATCGTTCAAGAACTCAAAGGCGAAAAAATTGATATCGTCACATGGGACGAGGATATTACTCGATTTGCTTGTAACGCTCTTGCACCAGCAGAAATCTCACGTGTGTTCTTAGATGAAGATAATAAAGAGATGGAAATCGTCGTTCCCGATAACCAGTTAAGTTTGGCTATTGGTAAGCGTGGTCAAAACGTTAGATTGGCTGCTCGATTGACTGGTTGGAAGTTGGATATTCTTTCAGAATCCAACGCTTCAGCCAAGACTGCGGAGTCTATTTTCAATCTTATGTTGATTCCTGGAATGAACGAAACCATGGCTCAGAATATTTTCCAAAGTGGTTTTGGAAGTTTTCAAGCCCTTGCTGATGCCGACATGGATGATGTGTTGAGCATTGCTGGTTATGAGGAAGAAGAAAAAGCTCAAAAGCTCATTTCTGATGCTCAAGAGCTTGTAGATAAATATGCGGAAGAGGGAATGGAAATTCCACAAGCGCCTAAGGCCGCAGTTGAAACTAAAGGCGATGCTAAGAGCCAGGCTGATGCTCGATTGAAAGAGGAATTGGCAGCGCTTAGTAAATCAGAAGATACGGACTCAGAGCCAACTTCAGAAGCTGAAGGCTCTGAAGATTCAGCAGAAGTGGAAGCTTCTGCTGATGCTCCGGCAGAGTCCTCTGAAGAAGCTTCCGCTGAGGAAGCTCCGAGTGCAGAAGCTAGCGAAAGCACAGACGAGGAGAATGCGGAACAATAATTTCGTAAATCTTGTTGATGTTTTTGTTAGAAGCGAAGCACTTTTAAGGAGAAAAAAATACTGTGAGTAACCCCAAGGTTTTTGAATATGCTAAAGAAATTGGAATGGAGACGCTGGCCTTAATGGACAAGATCAGGGAGTGGAAGCTACCCGTGAAAAGCCATATGGCAGCATTGTCGCCTGAAATTGTCGATGAAATTCAAACAAAATTAACAGAAGAAGCTGAAGCGAAGTCGACTAAGAAGAAGACTAAGAAAAAGGCTGCGAAAAAGAAGAAAGCAGCAACTAAGAAAACTGCCGCAAAGAAAAAGACAACTGCTAAAAAGAAAACCACGGCAAAAAAGAAGACCAGCAAAGTCGTTACTAAAAAAACGGTGGTTCGAAAGAAAGCCTCGGCTTCTGCTGCTGCTGAAGAGGTGGCTGAAGAAGAAAAGCCGGTCAAACGCACAACGGTTGTTCGTAAGAAGAAAGCCGCTGCAACTGAGCCAGTGGAAACTCAAGAAGAAGTGGCAGCAACAGCAACCGAAGAAAATGTAGAACAGGTTGAAGCTGCGACGACTGAGGAGAAAGTTCAGGAAACTCAAACTGAAGCTGCCGTTGAAGCCGCTGAAAACACATCAGCTGAAACCGATACGCAAACTGATAATGCTGAAACCGACGACAAAAAGAAATCGACCACAAAAAGAAAACGTGAAGTTTCGATGACTAAAGATGGTCCAGTTAGTGGTGTCAAGTCAGAGCGGCCGCGTGGAAATATTGTGGGTCGAATGGATCTAAGCCGTGTCAGAGACATTCAAAAGCCTCAGAAGTCCGGTGGCAATCGTGGCGGTATCAGAACTGGATATGTTACTGAAGACGATCAAAAGAAAATGCGCTCTAAAGACGGGGGAGACCAGCAAGGTGGAGCTCACGCCGAAGTTCCTTTAAAAGAGGATACTCGAAAAGATAATAAGCGCCGTACAACTGGCACAGGGACCACAGCAGGGGCTGCGGCTAAAGAGCCTTCTAATAAAGGTAAGGATGAAGAAAAGCAGCCGGCTTTTATCAATTCTGAATTTAGAAAACGCGAAATGGTCTTCCAGCCGCGTAAGAAAAAAGGCTTGTTGAATCGTGAAGCGAAGAAAACTCAAATTACCACGCCAAAAGCGAGTAAGAGAGTTGTAAAAGTTTACGATACAATTAAAGTTTCTGACCTTGCTCAGGACATGGGAATCAAAATGGCCCAGTTGACCAAGGTTTTGATTCAAAACGGAATCATGGCTAATCCTAATGCGGTTCTCGATTTCGATACGGTTTCTTTGATTGTTCCTGAATTTGGTTGGGAAGCTGAAAACATTTCTCGTACAGAGGATGAACTGATAGAATCTGCAGCTTTCGGAAATCTGGACGCTGAAAAGGTAACGCGACCTCCAATTGTAACGATCATGGGTCACGTTGATCACGGTAAGACAACACTTCTTGATACAATAAGAAAAGCAAACGTTGTTAAAGGTGAAGCTGGAGGAATTACCCAGCATATTGGTGCCTATCAGGTGAATTCTGAGAATGGAGTGATCACGTTTATCGATACTCCTGGTCACGAAGCATTTACTGAAATGAGAGCTCGTGGTGCAAACGTTACCGATATTGCGATTATTGTTGTTGCAGCTGACGATGGGGTGATGCCTCAAACGATTGAAGCTATTAATCATGCTAAAGCTGCTGAAGTTCCAATTATCGTGGCAGTTAACAAAATCGATAAGCCACAAGCAAACCCAGATAAGATTACTCAACAGTTAACTGAGTATGAATTAATTCCTGAAGAGTGGGGTGGTGATACACCTTATTGTAAAGTATCTGCTCTTGAGGGAGACGGAATTAAGGAATTGTTGGATCAAATTACCTTACTAGCTGAGATCGCTGAGTACAAAGCGAACCCAGAGAGATCAGCAACAGGTATTGTTGTGGAAGCCAAAGTTGAAAAAGGCCGTGGTGCTGTCGCAACGGTTCTTGTTCAGGACGGTACTCTGAAAATTGGTCAAACATTCGTTGTTGGAACGATACCAGGACGAATTCGAAGCCTAATGGATTACAATGGTAAGAACATTAAGGATGCGGGGCCTTCGGTGCCGGTTGAGATCATGGGTCTAAAAGATGCGCCTATGGCTGGAGACAAATTCGATGTAACGACTGATGAGAAAACTGCTGAGAGTATTGCTGAAAAGAGACTTGAACAACAGAAACAAGAAGAGGCGAAACCAGCTTCTAAGATGTCTCTGGAAGATCTTTTCTCCAAAGTTCAAACCGGTGATCTCAAGGAATTACCGGTTGTCTTGAAGACAGACGTTGCGGGTTCTGGAGAAGCCATCATTGGAATGTTCAACAAGATCGAAAGCGAAGAAGTAAAAATCAAAGTCATTCACCAGGCGGTAGGTGGAATTAGTGAGTCAGATGTTCTACTCGCCAGTACTGCAAATGGTGTGATCGTAGGTTTTAATGTGAGACCTGATGGTGGAGCTCAGAAATTGGCTTCAGAAAAAGGGATCGATATTAAATGTTACTCTATCGTTTATGAATTAATGGATGACATTAAGAAAGCACTTTCAGGTCTTCTTGATCCAGACATTATTGAAGTTCAACTCGGTAGAGCGGAAGTTCGTGACACCTTTAGTGTACCTAAAATGGGTACTATTGCTGGATGTTATGTCGAAGACGGCAAAATCACTCGCAATAGTTTATTGAGATTGGTACGTGAAGGTAAGATTGTTTATGAAGGTAATGTATCCAGCTTGAAACGTTTTAAAGACGATGCCAAGGAAGTTCAGTCTGGATATGAGTGTGGTATCGGCATCGAGAACTTTAACGACATAAAAGTTGGAGATGTGATCGAAGCCTTCATGAAAGAAGAGCGTCAGCGCGAACTCCAATAATTTTTAGTCTATGGCAAAGCAAAAAGCTCCACAGCTCTTTCATGGGCTGTTTTTGGTGGATAAGCCCGAAGGAATTACGAGCCACGATGTAGTGGCTCGCATGAGAAGGTGTTTGCAT
>CAZFYV010000165.1:0-2989 GCA_964523195.1 uncultured Pseudobdellovibrionaceae bacterium | reverse complement strand
GCATACTCGATCTATCGGGCATGCAGGTACCCTGGACCCTATGGCCACAGGCGTTCTCGTTGTATTGGTTGGCAATGCCACGAAGCTATCCGACTTTCTCCTGAAATCAGAAAAATCATACAGGCTTGAAGCAAAGCTTGGAGTAAAAACTGATACTCTCGATATCACAGGGCAAGTTTTGGAAGAAAAGCCGGTGGATTGCTCGGAAGAGCAGATCTCAAATGCAATTGAAAAATTAGAAGGCACCCATGAGTTATGCGTACCGATGTACTCAGCTATAAAAAAGGATGGGAAAAAGCTTTACGATTTAGCGCGAAAAGACCAAGTACTGGATGAGATTCCCAAAAAAGAAATGAGTTTCTTTGATTTCAAAGATGTACAAATCAATCCTGATCGATTTGCTCTGGAACTTTCATGCAGTAAAGGGAGCTATATCCGAACTTTTGTTGATGAAATTGGAAAAGTCCTGGGGTGTGGAGCCACTCTTACGAGGCTTATTAGAACCTCCAGCAGTCCCTATGGTATTGAGGTCACTCAAAAATTAGAGGATATCGAGAAGACTTTTATCGACTGTGAATCCCACGAAGATGTTGCCCAGCACATCTTAAAGAATGCTCCTCAATCTTACATTGCCCTAAAGAATACTCTTCCAGATTGGGCGACTTTAAAAATTGAAGGAGTCGATGAGAAGTTGCTTCTGAATGGTCAAATTTCTAAGCCTGTCCAAAGTGTCTTAGCGCACTATTTCTATAGAGAAGATCAAGAAAATAGAGTTAAGTTGATTAGCAAAAGAGATGGCCATTTGCTCGCATTACTCGAAGAGAAGGCCTTGAAGACCTATAAAATTCGAAAAGTATTCCCTCGAAAATAGGACTCTATCAGAGTCCCATATTAGGCCTTAGGTGGCCCAAATCGTACCATGGTTGTTCTCAGAGCTAAGGTGTCCTATTTCAGCTATCTTCCCTTTGGTCTTCAATTTGCTCTTTGCTACACCTTGAAGTTTAACAATTAGTAGTGAATTTATACTCGAGGTTATCGTGGCAAAGTCTTCCATTTTGTTTTCATTTTTTATGCTCCTATTTTTTAGTTTTAATGCCCAAGCGGGCATGTGGGATTGTGACCCAGAGACTGAGCATTTTCGAGGTCCAATTAGTTCGGAAGCTTGCTTTGAAGGAGAACAAATCATCTTTGATATACACGGCACAGGCTATATCGACGATGGAGTTCGATCTGGAGCTTGTTCCTCTGGAAAAACCAATATTGGTCTTTACTGTGGTAAGACAGGGGACAATGGAGAGCAACATAGTATTTGTCGCCGAGGTATGGTTCAAGTATGTCGATTTTGTCCGAGAGAAGAGCAAAAAGACTTAGATGATTTAGCAACTGTTCTCAACGTTGATGTGGCAAATCTCCAGACAAAATGTCATGCCATCGAGAACACTCCTGAAGACTTTAAAAAAGTGAAGTTAACTTGTGAGCAATTCGTAGATTTGAGCCAAGGACTAAAAGCTAAGTTTGTGGATGTCGTGAATGCCTTCGACAATTTAATTTACAATATGGAAAAGCAATTTAAGGGAAGCTCTGATCATGTGAGAGAATTTCTTGTTGTTCCTCCAGTCATTACACCAGCAGGTCATGAAGGTGCCGTTTGCGCATGGACACCGATTCCTGATTACCAGGGTAGTGATGAAACAGTGACTCCAGCATTGAGTCAGTCAAATTCAAGTTCAGATATGATCATTGTTACGAATCAATCTTCAGTAGGCTACCGACCCGGATTTGAAAAGGAATCCGACTACAATATGTCTGATGAGAACTTTAAAGGACATATGTTTGAATGGACGAGTTACTCTAAGGATATTATCAAGGGTCAAGGTGGTTTCTTAGAAACTCTTGATGGATTTGGCTACTCTCCGACAGTTTCAAAAGTTCGTCAGCAAATCACGGTTGCCAATAGGGTTTACGACGAGTTCACAACCATCAGCCTTATGGTCTCTGAAGACAATTTTGAAGAATGGAAATCTAAAGCTTTAGAAGTGAAAGCGCTTTATCTTAGCCCATATTTGGAAGATGTTGCTGGTTTCTATTTCAAGCCTCAGAAGTCATCAGATGAGTACAAAGAAGATTAAACTCCTTCGTATTTGAGATTTATTTCTGCAAAGTGGGGTCTATCTTCAGGCCCTTTGTCTCGAATTGAGAATTCTAATCTGATTAGTTTACGTAGCGAAAACTCCCAATAATAATAGATATATGCGGGAGTTTTATATGAATATTTTTTGTCAGCCCAAATATGGGTTCAGTCTTCGTATTTTTATAATCACATTCATTTGTTTTTGCTTTGTCGCAGTTACCGACTCTATGGCGGTCAATTCAGCTTTTGCTAAATCTAAAGTCAAAAAAGCGAAAGTCGCAAAAGCAAAAAAGGCGAACAAAAACGCTAAGGCTAAAAAGAAAAAGAAAGCCCTTCTCTTTAGTAAAAGAATGTGGCGGCTCACACCGAAGAAAACTCAGGTTAAATATTTCTTAGCTTTAAGAAAATCTATGATCGAGCTCAATAAACTCTATGAAAAACAAAATCGAAAAGAGATTGCTTTTCATGATGTTGAAAGTCAGCCGAATCCATTTGCGAATATGTTAAAGCTCTTTGAATCTAATGAAGCCTTTGCCGCTGAAGTTGGAGATCCTTGTTTATACGCTGGATGGCCGTCCACTTATCAGCAGTATCCTGGTTGGTCTCGTCCATACTGTGTGCCTAGTAATGGAAATGGCCAAGGTGTAGGCCCTGGGGAAGACCCAGTAAATAGTTGGCAAGGAAACTCTGTTTGTCCTGCAGGACAGATTCTCTGTAACCCAGCTCTATACGGATTAGGTAGAGATGGAAGTGGTTATTGTACAAATCGCGGTAATAGCGCGTTTCAAGGTTGTCAAATTCAGTACCGTGATGACAAAGGTTATCCTGCCGCTGAAATTGCGAGAAGACTCGCTGGAG
>CAZFYV010000164.1:0-8237 GCA_964523195.1 uncultured Pseudobdellovibrionaceae bacterium | reverse complement strand
GGGGGCTGATAAATTAGTTGAGCTTCGTACCAAGTGGGCAGAGCTTATTGGTGAGTATACTTTTGAAGACATAGTTTCAGAACTCAAAGAGCCTGGCCGGGATCCAAGAGACCCCTTCAAGGTTTTTAGTTTTCGTGAAGATATCAATGAGGTTAAGGACCTTGAAAAAGGAATGATTTGTCCTGGAATAGTGACGAATGTCACCAATTTCGGAGCCTTCGTTGATATCGGTGTTCATCAAGACGGATTAGTTCACATCTCTGAAATTTCAAATCAGTTTGTCGATGACCCAAGAAAGGTTGTTAGTCCTGGAGACCAGGTTAAGATTAAAGTTCTAGAAGTCGATGTTGAAAAGAGTCAGATCTCTTTAAGTATGAAACTTACGGAAGCAAAGTCTAAAGTGGGTGCTAAGCCTCAAGCTAAAAAAGCTGGTAGCAAAGGGAAGAAAGGTTCAAAACCAAAAGGTGGTAAACCTGGAGGCAAAAAAGGACCTGGTGGAAAACGACCTAGACCGTCTTCTCCATTCAATAATCCTTTTGCTGCTCTGGCTGATGCAAAAAAAGAAGATACTAAAAGGCGCTAAGACTTTTTCTCAATAATCTTTTTAGCAATCTCTACAAATCCTTGGCCTCCATCGCTCTTGGATACAAATGATGGGGGATGCTTCAAAGAGTCACTGAAGTTTTTTATATTTGCGACTCCAAATGAAAATTTGAATTTCTCAAAGAGTGGTTCGTCATTAGGAGAGTCACCACAAAAAGCAGCTATATCTTGAGCTTGACCAATGGAACTCTCAAAACAATCTTGCAAAAAAGTGTCGCACATTGAAGCCTTATTATAATCGCCGAACCACCCGTTGACGTGAATAGATGATACCTTGGCGACAGCTCCATGGTTTCTAAAAATATCTACGATTTTGTTTATTGAGTCTTTATCTAGAGGCTTTACGTCTTCACAGAAATCGATGGCTAAATCGAAAAGTCTCGTAAATTGGTCGCTGGCCAATGCAGTGCCAGGAACTTTGCTGAGTACTTCGTCTCGAATGTCGTCGAGTTTAGTTCTGTTGTTCTTCATGGATTCTTCATCAACTGCATATTTTCTATGCATTTTCTTATTCGAAACGTCATAGCGATAATAGAGAGCACCATTTTCTCCAATAACACCTTCCACCGGCCACATTCTAGCAATGAGCTCACACCAACCCGCCGGACGTCCAGTCACAGGGATCAGCTTAAATCCTTTTGAAGATAGTTCCCAAAGCATCTGGTAACTCTCCGATGGAAGCTTGCCATGTGTTGTCAGCGTGTCATCGATATCGGTGAAAATATATTTTATTTGGTGTTCCTTCAGTTCATCGATGCTTTTCATAAAAAAAGATCCCTTTAAAAATCACATTGCGTCACAAAATCATCTTGCATGGATTTACAAGACACTTCATTTTAAAACACATTGCTAATAGGTCACAACGTAGATATTTCTGACCTTATGCACAAGTATTTATAACTATATATAATAGACAAAACAGGAATGGCGAAGAAATCGATGAGTGGTAAAAAGTTAGTGGTCGTCGAGTCACCAACAAAAGCGAAGACAATTAAGAAGTATTTAGGAAGTGAATTTCTAGTGGAGTCCTGCATGGGACACATAAGAGATTTACCTCAATCAGCAAAAGATATTCCTGAGAAGGTTAAGAAAGAGCCGTGGGCGAAATTGGGTGTGAATGTAGAGAAGGAGTTTGAGCCTCTTTACTGCATACCAAAAAATAAAACTAAGGTTGTAAGAGCCCTAAAGGATTTACTTAAAGAAGCTGACGAACTTATTCTCGCGACGGATGAAGATAGAGAAGGGGAGAGTATCAGCTGGCACTTGCTAGAGGTACTGAAACCCAAGGTTCCTGTTAAACGAATGGTATTTCATGAGATTACTAAGACAGCTATTGAAAGAGCACTCAATGAAGTACGAGATATTGACTATAATTTAGTTAAGGCACAAGAAACTCGACGAATTTTAGATCGTCTTGTTGGATATACGATTTCTCCGTTGATCTGGAAAAAGGTTGCCTACGGGTTGTCAGCTGGACGAGTACAAAGTGTTGCCGTTCGATTGATCGCAGAGCGAGAAATTTCAAGATTAAAGTTTGTTCGATCTAAGTACTGGGGTCTTACGGCTCAAGGTAAAAAAGAAAAGACTGAATTTCAAACTCGTTTAGTAGCAACTGGTGGTAAAAAGGTTGCTACCGGAAAAGACTTTGATGGCTCGACAGGGAGTCTCTTAGACTCGAAGAAGAATGATGTTGTACATCTTCTCCAAGATTCTGCTGAGAAAATTCTTGGTGAGATAAAAGGGCAGAAACTTCAAGTTACTGAAGTTGAAGAGAAGCCGGTCTCTCGTAAGCCTGCACCTCCTTTTATAACGTCGACTCTGCAACAGGAAGCGAACCGTAAGTTGGGAATGGGTGCTCGCGAAGCCATGCAAGTTGCTCAAAGCTTGTACGAACGTGGTATGATCACCTATATGAGAACAGATTCTACGTTCCTTTCTAAAGAAGCGCTTGCCGCGGCTAGGGATCGTATTGAAGAGAGTTATGGAAAAGATTACGTTCCAGAACAGCCACGTACCTACGAAAAGAAAAAAGTTAAAGGTGCTCAAGAAGCCCACGAAGCGATTCGTCCAGCAGGAACTGATATGGTTCCACCTGAAGACTCTAAGTTACGAGGACCAGCTCTTAAACTCTACGAAATGATTTGGAAGAGAACTATCGCCTCTCAAATGGTGAACTCTCAACAGAAACAAGTCAGTGTGAAGATGGATTGTCAGGGACATACTTTTTCAGCGTCTGGTATGACTATTGAGTTTCCTGGATTCTTAAAAGTATATGTGGAAAGTACAGATGATGACTCTGGAAACGACAAAGAAGTAAGGCTTCCTAAGCTGCAAAAAGGTGACTCAATCGAAATCGTTAAGTCTGATGTCACTGAGCACGAAACCAAACCTCCTGCTCGATTTACGGAAGCAAGTCTTGTTCAAACTCTTGAAAAAGAGGGGATCGGAAGACCTTCCACTTATGCAGCTATTATTAGTACAATTTTGAATCGAGGATATGTGAATAAATCTGGTAACTCGTTGGTTCCAACATTCACAGCCATGATTGTTTCTAAATTGTTGTCGAGATACTTACCTAAGTATGTCGACTCCGATTTTACATCTAAAATGGAAGACTCCCTAGATGATATAGCTGAAGGCGAATTAGATTGGTCAAAATACCTCAATGAGTTCTACCTTGGTGATGAAGGCTTGAAGTCTCAAGTCGATGCGAAGGAAGAAGTTATCGAAGCTGATGAAGCAAGATCAATTAAGTTTGATAATTTGGGAGACCTCGAGTTTCGCGTTGGACGCTATGGTGCATATGTATGCCGATTTGAAAATGGTGAAGAAGTATGTGCTTCCTTGCCGTTTGAGCAAGCGCCAGCGGATATCACAGCTGAGATTGCTAACAAACTCATCGACCAAAAAATAAATGGTACCGATGCCCTTGGTAAACACCCTGAAACTGATCAACCGATTTTTGTTTTAAATGGTCGATATGGTCCTTACGTTCAATTGGGTGATGCCTCAGGAGAAGAAGATAAGCCTAAAAGAACGTCTTTGCCTGCTGGAATTGAACCAGAAGATGTAGATATGGAAATGGCAGTGTTCTTATTGTCTCTTCCAAAGACATTGGGGCAACAACCTGAAACTGAAAAAGATATCAAAGTCGGAATTGGAAGGTTTGGTCCTTATATTGTTTGTGATGGGGATTTTAGATCGATTCCAAAAACTGATAGTCTTTTTACCATTGGTTTAAAGAGATCAATTGAGATACTTTCGGAACCTAAAAAAGGTCGCGCTAAAGCTACTCCACTTAAAGAGCTTGGACCTCATCCGGATACTGAGGATGAGATGCAGATCATGAATGGTAAATATGGTCCATATGTGAAATGCGGTAAGGTCAATGTTTCTCTCCCTGATGATATGGAACCGGAAAAGGTGACCAAAGAAATTGCTCTTGAGTTGCTTGCTCCGAAGATAGAAGCCAAGGCAAAGAAGAAGAAAAAGACCAAGGCTTCTGGAGAAAAGAAGACTAAAAAGAAAACAGCTAAAAAAGCGACTGCCAAGAAGGCGAAGACAGTAAAAAAGGCCACTAAGAAGAAGACCAAAACCAAGAAAAAGGCCTAAACATCAGGAATCACAGGGAAAAATGCCGTTTATTGCGCTTTGGGGCATTTTCGGGTAAAAAGACCTGTGATTCGCCGCTTATTTTTACGCCAAAAAGCTAAATCTGAGAGTGCCTCCCAGCTAGATCTGGGGATTCCTCGTCCTATATATAAAGACAGGAATCATGCCTCCGGTGGCCGAAGCTTTTACTTCTTCGACTTTGATGACAATGTCGCTTTTCTTTCGACGCCTATCTTTGTTTTTCACAAAGAAACGGGCAAGCGGGTGGCATTAACAAGTGGTGAGTATGCTCAGTACCACACCACTGTCGGAAAGTCTGGACCATACAAAGATTTCTATTTGGATTATTCAGATAAAGGTAGCTTTCAGTCGTTTAGAGATAAGCACCCAAAATTGGTTAAAAAGGTCTTTGGTAAAAAGGAGCAATTCGAAAACGATTTGTTAGAGGCGCTTCAGCGGCCAGAGTATGAATGGAAAGGGCCTTCTTGGGAGTGCTTTCATCATGCGGTTTTAAATCAACGTCCTTTGTCTCTGATTACAGCTCGAGGGCATAATCCAGAAACTTTGAAGGCAGGAATTCGTAGGCTCGTTAAAATGAAGTATCTGCCTTGCGAACCAAACTATCTAAGTTTGTTTCCTGTTACCAACCTTCAAGTACAAGAGGGGTTAGGCCAGCCAGGTTCTAACGATGTTGCAGGTCTAAAGAAATTGGCGATTCGTCGAAGCGTAGAAATTGCTATCGAACAGTATGGAGAAGATAAGCCCCATCGTTTTGGGATGTCGGATGATGACCCTAAGAACATAAAATTGGTATTCGAGTCTATGCTAGAGCTCAAAAAAGAGTTCCCTCACTTTAGTTTCTTTGTAATCGATACTCGTCGAGGTGGCATGAACAAGTGGGAAGTCTACGATGACTTTCTTGAGGATGAAGGACGTCTCGATATGAGACAAATGGAATTGTTCTAATCTGATTGTCTGCAAACGAGAACCAAAAAATTAACGCACCTTCTCATGAATTGGACTAAAGTAAAATCCCGTAAAACTTTTGAATAGAAACTAATTTTTATTTATACCACAAGGCACATTGAGAATTGACCGATAAATCTATGGTACACTTAAGCGTAGATTTGCAACGGAAGGTTCTAAATGGTCTTCATTAAATCCCGAAAATTCTATTCCTTTTTCATTATTCTTCTTGCGACAACGGTAGCGTTTGTTCTTTTAAGTGAAGAGAGTCAGGCTCAAAGAAGAAGAAGCTCAAGTCCATTTGTTTCTTCAGTTGAACTGAGTTGTAAGCATTTGAATGTAATAGCTCAGGGTTTTTTGCATCAACACATTCAGCATGATTCTATGAATGCTGAATTAGAAAAGCGCACAGTCGAGCAATATGTCAAAAAATTAGATCCATTCAAATTATACCTTTTAAAATCTGATCACCAGAAAATTAAAGGAATGATGAGTGGGATTTTTAAGAAGGTTGAAAAGAAAAAATGTGACAGTCTTTTTAAGGCACGTGAAATTTATATTAATGCGGTCAAAAAGCGCATTGAGTTTGTTAAAAATTATCTAGGACCTAAATTCAAATACAACAAAAAGACGAAGCTCAGTCTTGATCCTGACAAAAGAGAATACGCTAAGAACCTCAAAGCTTCTTTGGATTATCACAAGAAGTATCTTCAGTTTCAGGTATCTAACAATATGGCGGCTGGAAGCACTTTAAAAGAAGCTAAGGCGGCAGTCTCTAGAAAATACGATAGAGCGCTCAGAAGAATAAATGAAGTTGAGCAAGAAGATGTCTACGCTCTATATTTGGATTCATTTGCCAGATCTTTAGACCCACACTCAAGTTACTTTTCAAAAGATGTTCTTGAGGATTTTGAAATTAGCATGCGTTTGGAACTTGAAGGTATAGGAGCGACATTAAGTTCTGAGGATGGATTCACCGTAGTTGAGCAGTTGATAGCTGGTGGTGCTGCTTTTAAATCGGGTCTAATGAAAAGTCAGGATAAGATTATTGCCGTTGGACAGGTCAAGAATAACAAAGAGCAGGCGTTTGAAAATGTCGTCGAAATGCCTTTGAGAGATGTTGTAAGGAAAATTCGCGGTAAAAAGGGTACAAAGGTTAGACTTAAATTACTTCGCCAAGCTGGTGGTAAGTCTGAGACTCTTATTGTGACTCTTGTTAGAGATAAAATTAAATTAGAGGATGAAGCTGCTTCGATTAGCTATCTTGAAAAAGCTCCAAACGGTGTGAAGCGGAAGATTGCGGTTATCAATCTTCCTTCTTTTTATGCTGATTCTAGAAGAGGCGGAAGATCTTGTGCCAAAGATATTAAGAAGCTTTTGAAGGAAGCTCGTAAAAATAAGGTAGACGGTGTTGTTTTAGATCTTTCATCAAATGGTGGTGGAAGTCTTGATGATGCTGTTAGTGTTGCAGGATTGTTTTTCAAAACAGGTAATGTTGTTACTCAGTCATCTAAAATGAGTGGCTATCGTGGTGGTCCCGCGAGACTCAAAGATGATGATAAAGATGTAGATTGGGCTGGCCCACTGGTTGTTCTTACTTCGCGAGTGAGTGCCTCGGCTTCAGAGATTGTTGCTGGGACTCTACAAGATTATAAGAGGGCAGTTGTTGTTGGTGCGGATCATACTTTTGGTAAAGGGTCTGTTCAGCAAGTTGTTTCGCTACCCACTGGACTTGGCGCAATCAAAGTAACAGTTGGAATGTTCTTTACTCCAGGTGGTGACTCGACTCAGCACAGAGGTGTTGATGCGGATGTTGTTCTCCCAAGTGCACTTTCAACTGATGATGTTGGTGAGAAGAGTTTACCTTACTCCCTTCCACCAAATAAGATTAAGCCTTTCATCTCAAAGTCAGCATTTGTAACTGAAGGGTCAGGGAAGTGGGAGCCTCTTTCTCCTGATCTAGTTCAGACATTGAAGCAAAGATCTAAGCTTCGAGTGAGCAACAGTGATGAGTTCACTAAAATCGTCGACGAAATGAAAAAAGCTAAAAAAGACAAGAGAGTTGTCACTGTTGGTGAGTCATTTGATGAACAAAAAGAGAAAAAGGCTGAAATCGAAGAGAAGAAGAAGCTCTCAAAAGAAGAAAAAGTAAAAGACTACTTAGATAGAGAAGACATCAAAGAAGCTGCAATGGTTCTAATCGACCTGATCGACACTAAAGGTAAAGTCAAACTGAAACTTGCAGACGAGAAGAAGAATACCAAGGCTAAGTCAGATCTCTAAAAAAAGATTATATTTTGCAATTTTAAGGGGCCTTTTAGGTCCCTTTTTTTATTGATATTCCATTTTTCTGCATTGCTCCAGCTTTGACCATATGTCCGATAGGCATAATCATATTGTCTAAGGGATTTATAGTCAGGAGAGATGCAATGAAGGTTGATCAGTTCGAAGATCATCGCCATTTGATTTCAGAGAATTTTCCACCACCGACACGAATGAAAGAAGTTAACTTTTTAAGAGAACTTTGTTCAGGTGAGTTTCCTAAGAATTTCGAGCTCTTTGACGTCGGCCAGCCTAGTGCGGCTCAAGAGAGAGAATGGGAACAACTTCTTCCCTTAATTAAAAACCTAGCATCCAACAGTAAGTCTGTAAGAGAACTCTGGAGAGAAGTAAGAGAAATTTTAGCTTCTCAAGGGTGGTTTGCTTATGCTTACTCTAGTCACTTTGGGCACGTAAAAGAGAACAAAGGATTAAAAGAATTAATTTTTGATAGTCTTTCGCAAATAGATTTGAAACTAGGTTTCTATTTTGTCCTAGAGGCCTATAGCGGTGGAAGAGAGGTCATCGACAGATGGAATCTAGATTGGAAGAAGCAAGAATTATTAGATAATTTAGATGCTGGTGATCAAATTTGTTGTTGTGCTCCTGAAACTTCGTCGCCTACTGATCGAGGCCAAATTACGGCCACTCCTACACTTGATGGCCAATCCTTTTTGATAAATGGAACCATTGAAAAAATTGAATTTGCAGAAGAGGCAAAGGCATATCTAGTTTGG
>CAZFYV010000163.1:0-8272 GCA_964523195.1 uncultured Pseudobdellovibrionaceae bacterium | reverse complement strand
AGAGTTTTCACAAGGAGGAAAAACCTATAACTATAATGTGTTGGAACAAAGAAGAGTGTGGCTCAATAAATTTATGAGTAGAGACAAAGAACTTTATAATACTCTCAAACTCCCTGAGAGAAATAACTAAGACTACTAGTCCCCAAGCTAATAGTAAGTCTTCCTGGGCCTCATATATTGAGGCCCTTTTTTAGTAAACTATTAGCTTAGCGGCTTCGCTGACAATTAGGTAAGTCAGAACGAAAAACCAAAAAGACTTAGAAAAAATTAAGACAGCCATCAAAAGTAAATAGAAAACAAAATCAATAATGGATTCACCCATGCTTTGGTAAATATAAAACTTAAGCTGGTAAAGCACAGGAGTAATCGAGGCTATTACGATAGACTTATACCAAATGTATCGCTCTGAACAGATCTTATAAACGCATCCGAAAAACACAAGACAAAACAAAAAGGAGTTTAAAATATTTACCCCAAGATTGAGGCCAAACCCATAAATTGCATTAACCGCATAATCAATAGTCTTAAATTCCTGGTAAATCGATTCCGAGTGTAAAAAGTAAAGAATAGAGTAATATCCTACCTCTAAAGCTAAAAGTCCTAGAACCGTTCCAAGTGCTCTTTCCACAGATAATTTTGAACCTTTGAATAAACTGAATGGGTTAATTTTAAGACCTACAAAGAACAAACCCGAAACAAGACTAAAAAGCAAAATATCTACAGCATAGTACTCAAAATATTTTGAAATAAAAATATATGAGTCTTTGCTTTCAAACAACTTTAGTAAAACGGGATCTGTAATTGAGTTGATATCTATCTGCTTAAAACCCTTAAATGATGAGTACAATGAGCTTTTAAAGTTTTGAGCTAAGGAACCCAGTGCCGTGAAAACCAAACTAAAAATTACAAACTCACGAACAAAAGATCTTCTTTTGGGAACGTCTTCTTCCAAACTTGTACTTTCATCTTCATCAATTTCCCTCAACTCTTCGGGTAGATCTCGTGAATCCATTTGACTAGAGGTTTTATCGGGGTCGAATTCCTTCAAAAACTTTTGGACCACCTCATTGATTTCTTTTTCATCAACTTCATCTAACACGAGTACATGGTATTCAAACCCCCGAAACACATTTTGCGCTTCTGACGTTGTGACCTTGTAGCCTTCGTTTTCGAGATACTCTTTTAACGTATAGGCTTCTACTGGATTATCAAAAGGACCAAATCGCATTCACCACTCCAAAGACATACTATCCTATAATCATTTTAGTCTGATTAATTGACTTGAAACAATAACCAATCAAACATTAGCTATGGGTTTTGAAGACGATCTAGCCAAAGTAAAAAAGTTTTATGAAACCGACTATGTTATGTCGACCTGGGAAGATGCTTTGATTTCCTTTCATTTGTTAGATTGGCACCAGCCCCTTAACGTTTGGGAACTCGGTTCTGGCAACGGAGCCTGGGCCTTACTTATGGATTCACTGGTCTCTAGAGACTATCAGCCTGAGTTTCACCTTGTTGAAGACTTTTCTTGGAGCCAGGATCACAGAGCTAATAACCAAAAATGGCCAAAAAATCCAAATGAGTTGGATCAATCGATACAATATTCAACAAAACAAAGATCTACTCGGGATTTAAAATATACTCACTATTTATCAACGAACTCACTTCCACAAAATCTTGACTCTAAAATTGATCTTCTAAGATTTGATTGCGACGTCGATGATTTCGAAATGGTCTTCGATTGGATTTTCAGAAATGCTTCTGAAGAATTTATTCTACTAGTAGATGACATCGTTCCAAATGTAAGTCTAAATCGTCTGTTGGCAACACAGGAACAAGTTCGAAAAGGTAAGCTTAAAATGCTTTGGATTGGACATGACCACGGAGCATGGTGTTCGCCTCAAATGAATCCAGATTCAATCTTTCAAAAACTCCTTGGAGCAAAAAGTCTATTCAAGCAACTCTATATTGACTCTTCTCTCCAATTTGCTGATCACCAACACGAATATTTAGTATCTCGGAATATCTACCGCACCTACTAGAAATCAGCAAATTGGTCGTAAGTGGTTCAATTTTATAATCAAAACATGCATGAATGACTTGAAGCTAGAGACAGAAATAAAGAAACATTCTTGAGGAAAAAAATGGTAGGGAATACCGGATTCGAACCGATGACATCCACCTTGTAAGGGTGGCGCTCTACCAACTGAGCTAATTCCCTACGAGAAGACCAAACTTATACATAAAAAGGATGGCCTTGTCGAGCCCTTATTGACAGCTCTTGCTCGGACCCCTCACAACACCCTAAACCTCTAAAATCATTAAAAAAAGCGCACCCTAAGGTGCGCTTGAAATTTCTACAGAATTTAGGTTTCTCCTACTGACCAGGAAAGATCAAAGGAACATCAGAAACCTTGCGAAGAATGAAATGCAGATCCTCTTGCTTCGAATTTTCGAAGAATCGAATGGTCATTACTGTGGCCACATCTTTCACATCATCCCGAACGTACTCGTAGGCTCTAATAATAGACAAGTAATTATCCGTATCAGAGTTATTCATCGCTACTCTAAGTATCTTATCGTAAGAATAAGCAAATCCACCACCGCGAGATAAAACATCCATAGTAACTGGGTCGTACTGAACCATATTCACGACATGACTGCCAGATGGATCTTTATTCACAACTTTAATGTTGAAGTAAAATTCATTGAAGCCATCTTGGGCTACCCAAATTCCATCAATATTATCCCATGGGAATGGTAACTCTGTTCCCCAAGGAAATGGAACATCTCCTCCAAGACTTTTAAACTGAGCCTGCGCACTAAACGCAAAACACAGAACAAGTGCTATTGTACTCATCCATGCTAACACTCTTTTCATCATAGCCCCCCCTCTATTGATGATCCTTCGTTCTGAAGTAGAATTGAAGTGTTCTTATTTAAGTAGTAACCGTTTTTAGCCCTAAAGATGTAGCGAGGCTTATCGTATTCCGGCTCTATTAATTTTCTTAATCTTTTAATTGTGACGTAGATTTTATTATCGTGAACAGCTGGATTGTATTCCTGTTTCCACACTTGCTTAACAAGCACTTCTTTGGAATAAACCGTCCCCGGGTTCTGAATAAAGAGTCTCAACATATCCATTAAGATAAATTGATTCTTAAAATCCACTCTTCCTTTTTTCTTTTCAACTATTGAATTGGTCGAACTATCAAAAACGATATCGTAGTTATCTTTATTTTTAACACCCAATTCTTGAAGTTGCTCATCTACCTGCTCCGCCAGCCAAATCAAGTTTTCTGGGTCTATCGATTTTTTCGCAAGTTCTAGGTACATCTTTGCGAGGTTTTCTTCACCTGATTCCTTGTAAAGCTTACCTAAGCAGAAGAGCAGAAAGAAATACTGATACATATTTTTGTTTACTCTCAAAGTATCATAGCAATCCCAAAGGATATTGAGAGCTTGATCGTATTTCTTCATTTTTCTTAAAATATTAGCATTGAGAATCTGACTTGAAAGTCTCAACTCTTGTAATGGTAAAACTTGAAAGAAAACCTGAAGATTATAAATCTCCTTAAGAGCTTCCTGAAGCTTATCGAGATTATAATATGTGATTGCAATTCCATTAATGGCAAAGCAGATATCTTGTTTGTTATCTTCAGAAAGTGCAATAGCTAAAGACTTCTGAAAGTATTCCAGAGCAACTTCGTACTGACGCTTATAGGATGCACAAATACCAAGAGTATAGTAGGTTTTTGCATTCAGCTCGAAACCTTCTTTGAGAACTAAATCTTGTAAACGCTCTTTGGCGCTTGTGATTTTTTCGAACTTCTTTGTCTCAGCATAATTTCGAAGTAACAAATTTTGGCATTCGAGATATCTATCAAAATTTTGGGCCTTGAAGAACGCTTCACTGGCGAGTTCGAGCTTATCTATCGCGATAATCAAGTCACCTCGATCGCAATAGAGCTTACCCAACTCTAGTAAAGATTCGTTTTGATGTGATAGATTTTCCACTTAGTCCTCAGATCTTAAAAAATCTGTAATGCCCACTAACTGTTCTTACAAAACCTAATGATTCGGTCAACCTGTATATCCTAACTAGGTGAATAAATTTAATTTACTGGTGATTTTTCTCAGACCGAACATTTCAATCGAGAGGGATAACAAACCGCAAAAAAATGCTCCAAATCAAAACTATTTTTAAAGATTGCACTTAAATTGTTCAAAAAATACTCCCGAAAGATGTATTCTCAAATTTGTCGAAGGTTTGGAAGATGGGTAACTACTTAAAGTATCAAGACATTAGAAAACTCCACTTGGAAATCACCAGTAGATGCAATGCAGCGTGCCCCCAGTGCTCTCGCACAGCCATGGGTGGTGACGGAATTAATCCCAATTTAACATTGAAGGATTGGACCGCGGAGGATGCCGAAAAATTTTTCCCTAAGGACTTTCTGCAACAAATCGAAAGCTCCTGGTTTTGCGGGAATTTTGGAGATGCTGCTGCCAACCCCAAGTCGTTTGAAGTTTTTAAATACTTTGTTGAAAACAGTAAGATGACTCTCTCCATTTACACCAATGGTGGAATTCGCAATGAAGAATACTGGAAGGAATTGGCAATACTCTTAAAAGGTGGAAGAGGCAGAGTTCGATTTAGCATTGACGGGCTGGCCGACACAAACCACCTGTATCGTAAGAAGACAAACTTTGAAAGAATCGAAAGAAACGCAAAAGCATTTACAAACGCAGGCGGCAATGCCGTTTGGGATTTTATTGCTTTTCAACACAACGAACATCAAATTGACGAAGTAAAACAAACTGCAAAAGATTGGGGTTTTTCAAATATAAATATAAAACTCACATCAAGGTTCGTGAATCACAACAAAGCTCAAGACGAATCAAAAGGTAAAAAATCAAATCAAGATGACAAGAGGTGGGGCGTTGAGCAGCCTAAAGATGAGAAACTTCAAAATAAAGAAGTGAATGAGCTACCTAAATTATTAAAGAAGTTTGATTCCTTTGAAGACTATTTAGAGAGAACAGAGATAAGTTGCAAAGTGATTGAGGAAGAATCAATTTTTGTCGACTTTAATGGTGATCTTTGGCCGTGCTGCTGGATCGGCGACAAAGTTTACAGAGAAGAACAGACCAGATTTGTACGGAACTTCCGCGAAGCCATGGAAGCTTATCCGAAGGGATTTAATTCACTTCATAATAATTCATTGAAAGATGTGATGAATCACCCTTATTTCGCTGGTGATTTGGAAAAAAGCTGGACAAGTGATTTTAACTCAAAACCAATGCGCCTAAAAGTTTGTGCTAACACTTGTGGGAAAGATCACAGGCCACTCCACAATCAACATAATGTAGAAAAGATTTAGTTAGAATAATTTGGGAGGCTTTCAAAGAGTTTTCGACAAACGACATCCTGCCCATAAATTGAATGTAAAAGGTCCGAAATTCTGAATTGACCAAAAACTCTATCTTTCCTTTTTGAAAATTGCCTGATCCATTCTCCCCTAATTTCTAAATCAATATTATCCGAATCTTGCCTTGCCATTAATTGAAGATTCTTACTCGTTAAGGGCTCACTTATCCAAACTTCAGCAGGCCTACTGTGCTCCCAAGATCCGAGTTTTGTATATGTATCGATTGTTGTTACGGTCACAAGGTCGACTTCAAATTTCTCCATAACTTTAGCTAATAAACGAGAAGAAAAGCCTGGGGCCAAGGGTTTCACCTCTCCTATGCCCGCCCCACTAGAACCTTCAGGAAAAATAAATAGATGGTCGACACCAGATTCTAAAGCTTCGACAACTCTTTCGGCAGTGTTGTTAAATTTGATACCGTCTCGCTCTCCTACAACCACAATTCCTTCATTTTCGATTACAATCTTAGCCATGATGTCGTTCTTCCAACCTTGAGCCATCCCGACAATACCTGGTTTCCCAGTCAACTGACCCATAAGATGAGCCCACACAAAACCATCGAGTGCGGGAAAAGAATGATTTATAACGACTATGGACTTTCTACCTGGAGATCCTAATTCACTTAAATGTTCTAATCCATAGTACTCAATACCCGATGTGAAAACGGCGGAACTAAAACGATCAACAATATTTAGTGCCGAAGATAAGCCTTGAAAGGACTGCCTAAAACTTGGAAATAAAAATTGAGACATTGGAGGAATGCTTGCGAGAAAACCTTTAACCCCTCCCATGGACTGAAACCACTTTTTAGGACTGGTTTTATTTTGAATCCAATCGGAATTTAACAACTCCAGAGACTTGTGCACAAATTTGCGGAAGGCTTCAGTTCTTAAATAGTCTTTAGGCAGCCCGAATAGTTCTCTATAGGATAGATAGTCCTCATAAAAAGTTATAGCTTCATCGTATTTTGCTCTATTGGTGGTGTCATCCTGATCTAGGACTCTGTCGATTTCAACTTTCAAAAGAGATGCGAGGTAGTCAATTTTTTGTAGACTCAATTGATCGAGTTCGCGCAATAGTTGCGCCATCTGATCCGAATCAAGATTTTCAAATCGAGTTTTTGACAACTTATCTTCTTGCTCTAAAATATTCGCTAATGGGTGCCCGATAACCCCTTGAGTAGCCAACAGTACTAAGAAAAAAAGAAGAAACTTCATATTCTATTTCTCTGAATCAGATTCGATAAAATCATGAATTCGATAAAGTTCTCGTCCAGGGGGATCTACTTCAGTTCGATCGACCAATGAATGGTTCCCCTTTTCACCACGACAGTAAATGCGAAATCTTGAGTATAAAGCGAGTAGCCTTTCAGGCCACCTAATTTCAATATTACAGTTTGTATTATAAGATTCTTGCTCAAAGTACCCTTGCGAATCGATGGGAGGTCGTACTATTCCCTCAGTATCACCATCGGCTAGCGCAAAAAGATCTTTAGCCCATTCTTCAGTGATCAAATTAACAACTGGATAAGGCGATTTATTCCCCCACATTACATTCTTTTTAGGGCCATCAGTGTTTAAGAACCATGGAACTCGAGTTCGCAAATAAACAGCAAACATTGCATAGTCTGACTCAGAGTACTGCCTATCTCTGAAAAATAATAAGATTTCTCTTTTTTGTTCGCGAACAAATCGAAACAGTTCGTTTCTGAATTCTTGATTGCTAAAATGATCAAATCCCTCTTGAAGATCATTAAAAATGAAAATTGCGGAATTGTAGTGGGAGGACCCATGGACGTAATTAATAGCATGGGGCATTCGACGCCTCGGTCCTCGTGGTATCTCTTCTGGTCCTGTGGACTTTTTAACCATGGTGGACAAATATTTTCCTACTGATTTTAACATTGCCTCATCATAAACTTCAGGCCTCGAAGACGGAGTGGAATAAACTATGTTAGAGAGCCAAATATAATCTGTAGTTTCGGGAATTCTACCTGTTACCCATGGATGACTCTGATCTACTAAGCCATGCCCTAGGTTTATTACATCACGAACCTGTTTTAGCCCCTTAACCAGGCTCACAATTTGCCGTGAAAAAATACTTGGCAGATCTCGATAGTATCTAAAGGAATCTAGAACCTCTTCAGCAAAGTCTGAGTTCCCTTCAGACATCTCTCGGTCTGAAACCAAGAACCTCAGAGATTCCAAAAATTTTGGTTTAGTTAATAGAGATCGCTGATGATTTGCCCGATCAGATGAGGTTTTAAGACCATAAAAAACCTGAGAACATTGATTCAAGCCTGAGTCAGTCGGCTGAGGGTTAGCCAGAACCGCACCAGAAAAAAGTAGTATCAAAATTACTGAAACTCTCAGTAGTCTTTTAAAAGTAGTCATTTCCCAAAGTCACCAATGTCCAAAGTTTGGCCTACTCTAGTTCAAAATGTGGACCACAATATGTTAAAATTTAGACTCTCTCCGTGGCATTAATTGACTTTATTGAGCCATAAACTGGCGTAAAATAGCTCATTTCTTTTTGTAACTGTGGTTACAATTCTAATTGATTTTCTCAACAATAATCATGGAATCAGAGGTCCGATTAAACCTAAAGCCATGTTCCTCAACAGGCCGAAACTCATCCTTAGCGCTAGGATTAGCCTTGTAAAACACCAGTCCGATTTCGAATTCTTTATCAGCAATTTTAACATCAAAAAAATGGGTTCCCATTCGGGGACCCTCAGGTGTAGATCTCTTATGAGTGTCGTAGGTTTTATTTACAATCATTCCATTTGAGAAAACTAAAGTGGTATCCTCGTCATAGGCAATAGGCTTACCAAGTCT
>CAZFYV010000162.1:0-8280 GCA_964523195.1 uncultured Pseudobdellovibrionaceae bacterium | reverse complement strand
GCCTTGAGGCTCTTTTGGTCGAGGTGGCAGTCTTTTTGGAGGAGTCGGTCTGGGAATTGGAGTCGCAGTAGGTTGTGGAGCAATTGCGATCGGAGTTGGTGAAGGTGTCTGGTTGGGAAGTTTGATGAGGATTTCAGATTTTTTTGATTCGATGCCACCTACTGGAAGCTTAATAATTTCAAATCTGTCATCTGAGACTTCTCGAATATAATTCACATCACCCTGGAGTACTGTAACTTCAATTTTGTTTTCATTTTTGAGGTCATCAATAATTATGCGACTATTACCATCTAAGGTTATAACGGCTCCATTGTTAAACTTTAGAGAGCCAAGACCATTTTCACCAGTTTCCCAAGTATCCAAATCTCTAATTGGTAGTTCTCGAGTGACTCTGACGTCGCGAAGTTCGCCGCTTCTTCTTACAAAAAAACGATCATAAGGTTTAGTTGCGGAGCCAACAGATCTTTGTTCTTTGACTAGTGGATTTAAGCTATCTGGGTTTGGGTCACTTAAGATAAGGAATAGCCCAACTGATATTCCCACAATAAAAACAAGATATTTCATAGGCAGTTGAGCTCCTCTTCACAAAAATTGGAGCATAGGATTTGAATCAAAGCAAATTTAAATATGATTACTCAGCTTTAGAGTCACCAGAGTCAGTTGGTGCTGTGGACTCTTTATTTGTTGCCGCTTCAGGAGCAGTTTCCATTGGAACTTCCTGAACCTGAGAAGGTACCAATTTATCTGTCACAGAATCAGTGTCTGGACGAGAAATGATGGTTAAGCCAATGCTAGTTACAGCAAACATGACACCGAGATAGCGAGTTACTTTGGCTAAAAAGGAGGGCGCGCCTGTTGCTCCTAGTAAACTATTACCGCCTCCGGCACCACCAGAAAACATTCCAACCGATCCACCTTTAGGATCTTGAATTAGAATAATAGCGATAAGAGCTAGTGCAACGAGCATGTGAAATACAGCTAGAACTGTTTCCATAAATCATTCCTCCAAAGTAAAGCGCAGTATAGGGGGTAGGACGCTAGGAGTAAATAAATTTCTGAGACTTTTTTTGAGGTTTAGGAGGCTGCCTTAGATTCTTCATTTGGCCAGTAATTACCGCTATTTGCCGACACTCCCCAGGCTTTCAGGAGAGTTCCAGCAATTCGTGCAGTAATCTGAGCGAATCGCAAGTGGAAGTCGGTTAGACGATCCACATTATCCGGTAAGCGAGCAGAGAGGACTCCAAAAATTTCGCCTTTCCCGGTATGAATTGGGCAAACTACCATAGCATTGAACTTGATACTTTGAACCTTAGATAGAACTTCTCTCATCTTCGGGTCATTATTCATATTGTCGATAGCTAGCATTTTGTTTTCGTAAATCACGTAGTTGATTTCGTGATAGTTGGCGATGTTAATATTCAAATCATGAAGGTCAGGGTCGTCGCTACTTGCTCTAACGATTCCCTTCTTTTCATGGGTATCGCATTGGACAATGGAGACTCTTACAGCCTTGAGTGTAAGCGCAACCATATTGGTTAGATTAAAAAGGCTTTTGTTTAGATTCTCTGATTGTTGGCACTCTTTTAAAGCGAGATCGACCAAATGAAGATAGTATTGCTCTTTGTCGTTGGTATCGATGTTTTCTTCTTTTATCTCCGTTCGTTTTTGCGTGTGAAGAACGATTCGAGATAGGATTTCCGGCATTTTAAATGGTCGAACAATGTAATCGCTGGCTCCATTTTTCAAGCATTCGTCGACGTTCTTTTTATGGTTGTGGGCAGAGACCACAAAAACTCGACAACCATCTTCGCGGAGAGTTCCACATTCTTTCATGAATTTCATGATCGCTATGGCATTCCAATTGGGAAACATAAAGTCCACGATAAGGAACTTAGGATTCCATTCGAGAATAAGCTTTTTTAGTTGTGCTGGATCTTCGGTGACGTTTACGACCATACCGTTGTCCAAAAGAAAGTCTTTTAAACGACGAGCCACAGGACCATCATTTGTCGCAATAATTACACGTACGTCTCTTAAATCCATGATCTTTTATCGGCCTAACGCCTTGTCTAATTTAGATTTCTGGGGCAATTCGGTGAATAATGCAACAAGGCATCAAAAAATGAATGACAGCTCGACCAGGGTCCAGCAAAAACAAGGGATGGCTTTTATTGCATTCGAAGGATTAGACGGCTCAGGAAAGACAACTCTAATTGAACTATTAGTGGATCGTCTCAAAAATGAGTCTATTGAAGTTTTAGTGACCCGAGAACCTGGGGGAACACCGCTTGCTGAGGATATTCGTAATTTACTCTTGCGAGTGGACGATGAAGTGCCGGCGGATCGTTGTGAGATTTTGCTTTACCAAGCTTCTCGTGCGCAACATGTTGAACGCTTAATCAGGCCCCACTTAGATAAAAAGTCTTGGGTTTTATGTGATCGATTTTACGGAAGCACTATCGCTTTTCAATGTTTCGCTCGTGGATTGGATCGTAAAGAAGTTGAGTGGTTAAACAATTATGCCGTCAATGGCGTGCACCCAGAGCTCACTGTCCTCTTGGATATTTCTGTAGAAGAAAGTGTGAATCGCAGAGGTGGTCGAGATCGTGCAGCTGATCGACTCGAAAACGAAAAATTAGAGTTTCACCACAAAGTCAGAGAAGGATACCTTGCCCAAGCTGAAGAGAACAAAGAGACTTGGTTAGTCTTGGATGCCGTAAAAAAGCCTGAAGAATTGTGTGAAGAACTTTGTAGGTTTTTGGAGAGTAAGAATTGGCTCAAATTTTCTCAAAAATAGTTGGTCACAGCCAAACTATAGAAAATTTAAAGAACTCTCTGACTCGCAAGCGAGTCGCTCCTGCATATTTGATCAGTGGTCTCCCGGGAATTGGCAGAAGCTTGATTGCCAGAGCTCTTGCTCAGTCAATTGTTTGCGAAAACTCTGATATTGCCTGCGGAACATGTGGGTCTTGTATTAGAGTTGAAAAAG
Organism: uncultured Pseudobdellovibrionaceae bacterium; assembly: GCA_964523195.1. Lineage (GTDB taxonomy): Bacteria > Bdellovibrionota > Bdellovibrionia > Bdellovibrionales > JAGQZY01 > JAUHWN01. The sequence goes on along the minus strand of CAZFYV010000162.1, from coordinate 5,291 downwards.
GGCAAAGCGAAGGGCTTTTAGAAATTCATGCCGAAAACCAAAAAATCAAACTCGAAAGTGCCCATAAGGTCTCGAGTTTTTTCTCATTGCGAAGAGTGGGTAAAGGTCGATCAGTTATAGTATATGGTGTGGATTTGATGAATCCACAAACTGCCAATGCGCTGTTAAAAACCATTGAAGAGCCACCAGAGAACTCACACTTTTTTATGATTACTTCTCAACTGGGAAAAGTATTGCCCACAATTCGTTCCCGCTGTCAGGTTATTCAATTGTCGCCATTGGCTCCTGATGAGTTACGTCGTATTCATCCAAGTGCTCCGGAGTGGGCTTATTATTCTGCCCAGGGAAGAGCTGACCTCTTAGGGCAGCTTTCAAGTTCAGATGATCAAGCACATCGACAAGGGCATATAAACGCTTTTTATTCGGCGATGAATCCTACTCAGCCTTTGGGTCAGATAAAAGAGTGGCTCGGTGATCGGGAAAATACTGTAAAACTTCTTGAAACATGGCAGCAGTTAGTCAGAGACATCATGTTTGTAAAAGGGGACCTTCATCCTATTGTCCATATCGATCAAAAGGCTCACTTGTCTCGATATGCTAAGTGGCCAACACATATGTGGGATGATCTATTTCAGGATCTAGGTCAATTGCGCAGCAGTTTAGAGTATAATGTAGATCGACAACTCGCTCTAGAGACTCTATTGTATGAGTTTAGGCATCAACTCAGTAATGAAGTTTAATACACAACAAGAAAATTGAGGTCCCCGTGGCTCGTTATATAGATGATTTAGAAGAAGAGATTAATGATGACTTTTTGGATGATCCGCCAAGTCTGAAACCGCTTCCAAGATTAAAAACTTACAATATGGACTTGGGAGAAATTCCAGAATCTTTGCGTGAAAAAGCAAAGACGGCTCGAATGGTTTGCATGATGGGCGTTCGGTTTGGCGAATTTGGAAAAGTTTATGACTTCTTTTGTGACGATGACGAAGAAATAATCGTTGGAGATGCGGTTGTAGCAGAAAATCCCGGTAAGGGAATAATGATGGGGTGGGTGGCAAAAGCTCCAGTTTGGTTTGATAACAGCGAAGTGCAACTTAAGCTCAAAAAAATTCAGAGATTGGCCACAGATGACGATTTCAAAAGCCTTGAAAGTGTAAGGTCCTCAGAAGAACGCGGTCTCATGAAGGTCAAAGAGCATATTGCAAAACTTGGTCTCGAAATGGAAGCTTTGAGAGTTGAATATACCTTAGACTTGCGCAAGGCGATCGTTTATTTCTCCGCTGAAAATCGTGTGGATTTTAGAGGTCTTTTAAAAGAACTTGTTCACGACTTGAAAGCTAAAGTTGATCTTAGACAAATTGGAGTTCGCGATCAGGCTAAAATGAAGGGCGGCATCGGTCCTTGTGGTGAAGAGCTTTGTTGTAGCAAGCATATTAAGCGCTTCCACGCAGTTAATATAAAAATGGCCAAAGACCAAAATTTATCGTTGAAGCCCACACGGGTTAGCGGCATGTGTGGAAGATTGAAGTGTTGTCTGCAATATGAGCAAGATGCCTACCGCGACTTAGTAAAGGGTGTACCTCACGTCGGTCAAAAGATCCGATGTACTAAGGGTTGTGGCAAAGTCATGGACCTTGATATTTTGAGACAGTTTGTGATCGTTGAATTCGATGACGGCACAATCTCTAAAGTTGATATAGCTGATCTTCTTACAGAAAAGTCCCAAAAGAAAAGATACGAGCACAAAAACGAGAAGATGGTCGCTACCAGCGATCAGGATCAGCTGCTAGATCAAATCAAAAGTGCGCGAAGCCGTGGAAAAAAGAATGACTCTGTTGAAAAGAGTCAGGACGCGAAGCCTGAGGCTTCAAAATCCGATGACGATCAGAAGGATTAATAAGTGGCTGGCTGGATTGATGTTCATACTCACCTCAATTTTTTGGAAGATTCACCTGAGGAATCTCTGAAGAGGGCGCGAGAGAATGGCGTAGATCAGGTCATAACTATCGGGACAGAACCGAAAGATCATCAAGTCGTTTTGGAGTTGGCTGAAAAATTTTATCCTCAAGTTCACTGTACTTTAGGTGTTCATCCCCATGAAGGTGTTCAATACAACGATGAAGTAGAGCAGTTTTTAATTGAAAACCTGACTAATGAAAAAGTTGTAGCTGTGGGCGAAATTGGCTTGGACTTCTATTACAACAACTCACCGAAAGCTGAGCAGATTGAAGCTTTCAAGCGCCAAATGGCCATTGCTGAGAGATTTGATTTACCTGTTGAGATTCATACTCGTGATGCTGAACCTGAAACTATAGAGGTTCTCAATGAGTTCAAAGGCAGAGTAAAAGGGCTTATTCACTGTTTTACAGGTACTATGGAGCTTGGAAAGGCTGCTCTAGATTGTGGTTTCGATATTTCGTTCAGTGGTGTAGTTACCTTTAAGAATGCCGAAGCACTTAGGGAAGTCGCAGACATGGTACCCATGGACCGAATCCATGTGGAAACAGATGCTCCCTTTTTGACACCTGTGCCCCATAGGGGAAAAAAGAACTCTCCGTGTTATGTTATTCATACAGCTGAACTTATTGCTCAGAGGAAAAATATTTCAATGGATGAGCTCAAATCTCAAACCAGAGCCAATGCAGTGGCTCTTTTCAATCGTTTGAAATTAGTTTCAGAGTCATAAACCCTCTACAGGCTTGCTTTTTATCTCCAACCGTGTCAATTTCCATGCTTCACAACAAAAGGAGTCAAAGTGGCTATTAAAGTCGGAATAAATGGTTTTGGACGAATTGGACGAATCATGTTTCGAGCGGGATTCGAGCGTGTAGAGATTGTTGGTATTAACGATTTAACTCCAGATGCTGCAAACCTTGCCCATCTTTTAAAATATGACAGTACTCATGGAACTTCTCCATGGAGCATTAAGGGCGAAGGCAAGACTTTAACTGTTAACGGTCAGCAGATTCCAATATCAAGTGAAAGAGATCCTTCGAACATTCCTTGGAAAGAATGGGGAGTGGATATTGTTTTGGAATGTACAGGTGCATTTAAGAAGGCCGAAGATTTCAAAAAGCATATCGACGGCGGGGCAAAAAGAGTTATCGTCTCAGCTCCAGCTCCTGAAGCAGATCTCACGGCTGTTTTTGGTATTAATCACAAAGACTATGATCCAAGTAAACACCAGGTTGTTAGTAATGCGTCTTGTACGACCAATTGTTTAGCACCAGTTGCAAGTGTCATTCACGATCAGTTTGGAATAGAGCGTGGAATGATGACGACAGTTCATTCTTATACCGGTGATCAACGAATTTTAGATGCAAATCACAAGGATTTAAGACGTGCTAGAGCCGCAGCAATGAGCATGGTTCCAACTACTACGGGGGCTGCAAAAGCTGTTAGCTTAGTGCTTCCTGAACTCAAAGGGAAATTAGATGGGATGGCTGTAAGAGTTCCAACTCCGAATGTTTCTCTCGTGGATCTCACGGTTGAAGTTCAAAAAGCTGTCGATAAAGATACCGTCAATGAGAAGTTGATTGCTGCTGCTGAGGGACCGATGAAAGGTATTCTTGCATGTGAAGCAGCCCCATTAGTTTCTGTCGATTTCAACGGAAATACTAATAGTTCGATCGTAGATCTGCAGAGTACGATGGTTATGGGTGAGAACATGTTAAAGGTTCTTTCTTGGTACGATAACGAGGCAGGATTTTCTCACCGAATGGTGGATCTCGCTCTACATATGGCTGAGAAGGGAATCTAATGTCCTTTTTGAGTGGGTTGCCGCGCATTGATGATTTAGAGCTCGATGGAAAAGCTGTTTTCCTGCGTCTTGATCTCAACTGTCCGATCAAAGATGGAAAAGTGAGTGACGACACAAGGATCCAAGCGGCTTTGCCAACAATTAAGTACGCGTTGGAAAATGGTGCGAAACTTGTTTTGGCTTCTCATTTGGGAAGACCAAAGTCCTCAGAGGATAAACAATTTTCATTGGAGCCAGTGGCCGTAGCACTTTCGGAGATTCTAGGCATTGAAGTTATGCTTATGGACTCTCCAAACTCTGACGGTCCAAAAGGTTTGATGAATACATTGGGACCTAAGAAAGTCATCTTGCTCGAAAACTTACGTTTTCATTCAGGTGAAACAAAAAATGATGTTGAGCTTGCCAACAAATGGGCGAGCTTTACTGATATTTATGTAAATGATGCTTTTGGTGCCAGTCATCGGGCTCACAGTAGTATTGTTGCTCTTGCCAATGAAGTAAAAACTAAGGCTCTTGGATTTTTAATGTTCAACGAAGTTGAACAATTATCGAAGATAAGTGAAAAACCAGAGCAGCCTTATTTTGCTATTCTTGGTGGAAGTAAAGTGAGTGATAAGATCGATTTAATTGAGAATCTTATCGATAGAGTTGATGGGTTTGTAATAGGTGGAGCGATGGCCTACACCTTTTTAAAGGCTCAAGGTCATGCTGTTGGATCGTCACTTGTAGAGGCTGACAAAGTTAAGTTTGCCGGTGATTTAATTAAGAGAATGTTGGCTAGAGATAAAAAAGTTTTACTACCTGTTGATCACCTAGTAACCAAATCGATCGGTGATACCTCTTCAATGAAAAACACTAATTCTGTTGATATTGAAGAAGGTTTTTTGGGTGTTGATATTGGACCGAAGACTCAAATTATATACAGAGAAGAGCTCACGAAAGCTAAAACAGTTCTGTGGAATGGTCCCATGGGTGTGTTTGAAACACCAGAATTTGCAAAAGGGACATTTGCTATTGCGAGTATTCTAGCAGAGTTAACAGAAGCCTTTACGCTCGTTGGTGGTGGAGATTCAGCCTCTGCGGTCAAGAAGTCTGGCTTGTCTGATAAGTTCAGTCATCTATCTACTGGCGGGGGAGCAAGTTTAGAGTTTCTACAGGGTAATAAGCTTCCTGGTATCGAAGTTTTTCGAAAATAGTTTTAAGAGGAAATATGAAACCTTTCGTTGTAGCTGCTAATTGGAAACTAAATAAAGACCCTAGTGAGTCAGTCCAGTTTTTTAAAGATTTTTTACCCAAAGTGGATGGCCGTCCCGAACAAAATCAAATATTGTTTTTTGTTCCCGCTATTAATCTGTGGGTTACACAAGAAATTTTGAGAAATACGAATGTAGGTTTTGGGCCACAAAATATTTACTCTGAATTGAGTGGAGCATTTACTGGTGAAAATTCAGCTCAGGTTGCAAAAAATATTGGATGTACTCATTGTTTGATTGGGCATAGTGAGCGGCGTTCGATATTTTCTGAATCT
>CAZFYV010000161.1:0-8401 GCA_964523195.1 uncultured Pseudobdellovibrionaceae bacterium | reverse complement strand
GAGCACACGTCTAATTCCAGTGTCTAAAGACTTTATTAATCTTCATTTTTTACCCCAAATAGAAAAGGCAATGTCCTCTTCAAAAAAGGTCATTGATATCTCTGGGACCGATTCGACGCTCGCCCTCGGTCTATTACTTGGCGCATTAAGATCAAGAAATCCCTCACCTTTTGTAGCTGTTGTAGAAAAAGAACAAGACTTAATTGAGCTTTATAACGCACTGAAGACTTTTGCTCCTAAACTCAATGTTGAACTACTAATGGAGCATGATGTTTCACCCTATTCAGGCCTATATCCCAAAGCTCAAAATATTTCGAAGCGTCTTTCATGGTGCCATCATGCTCAAACAAGCCCTGGGGAAACCGTATTTCTATCTACTTATAAAGCGCTCTGCCAAATTACGCTTCCTGTCGAAACTCTATTTGAAAATACCTATCAATATAATGTTGATGATGAGTTTCCCGACGAAATTTCAGAGTTTTTAGAGCTTCTAGGATATACCCAATCACCGGCCGTTGAGGACCTTGGAACCTTTGCCATGCGAGGGGGAATTCTAGATCTTTTTTCACCAGCCCATGACTTTCCAGTTCGCATCGAACTTTTTGGTGAATCGATTGAGTCTATTCGTTTCTTTGACCCTGTTACTCAAAGATCAATGGATTCTATTAATTCATTTGTTTTGATTCCTAACAGAGAAGTTTTGTTTAAAAATGAAAACGACCAAATTCGAGCTGCACAAAATTATAAAGATGAATGTGAAAAGAGAAACCTAAACAACGAAGACACACAACACATCCAAAGGTCGATTGCTAGAGGACAATATACTTCTGGCATCGAATTTCTTGTTCATCACTTTTATGGAAACTTTACCTATCCTCTCGAGTACTTTTCTGAAAAGCCAATTTTATTCAATATTAATATTAGAGATTTAAAGTCCTCATATGATGAACGCATTGAGCTTTATAAGGAAGAATTAGCGCAAACTCTAGATCAAGCAATCTGTCCTGAAATTCAGAATGTATTCCGCAGTATCGAGGAGTTAAAAGATTTCTCCGAGTATAAAAGAATTAATTTTTCGAAAGTCCAGATTACCGACCAACCACTAATTGATGATGAAGAATCTCTGGAATATCCGACCTCAAATATCACAACAGGTAAGTCTGAAGATTTATCAGATGAATGGTTGAAACGATTTAGGGGATGGAAAGAAATTAATTTTCGCATCTTTCTTTTTAGCCAATCAGAGAATCAAATTAAAAGAATAAAACTATTATTTGAAAAAACTGACTTTAAATTTGTTGAAGCAGACAAAGACTTCGAATGGGATATATTATTACAGGAACAAGATAAAGATAAAAACCTAGTTCATATAGTCCCTCATACGATTCACGAGTCTATTAGAATTCAAGAAGAGCGTCTCACTTTTTTAAAAGGGGGGGATGTTCTCGGAAAAACTCAAAAGAAAAAGAAATATAAAGAAAGTGGAAGTCTAGCTAAAAGAGTAAGTGCATTAAACTTTGCCGACTTAAAGCCTGGCGAAAATATTGTTCATAGTATTCATGGAGTTGGTGTCTATGAAGGTTTAAAGACGATGCCAATAAATGGTGTAGACGCTGAATTTTTAGAGCTGACTTACAAGGACAAAGATAAACTCTATCTACCGATATATAGAGTTGGTCAAATTCAAAAATATTCAGGCGGTGCTACAAAAGTTTTAGATAAACTTGGTGGTAAAGGATTTGAGAAAACAAAAGGTAAAGTCAAAAAGCGCCTCCGCGAGATAGCAGCAGAACTCATAACTCTTTATGCAAAAAGAAAAGAAGTTAAAAGACCCGTTTTCGATACCCATGGAATTGATTACAAGAAGTTTGAAACAAGTTTTCCATTTGAAGAGACTGAAGATCAAAATAAATCAATTGATGATATTTTTTCAGATTTTGAACGTGAACAACCAATGGATCGATTAGTTTGTGGAGATGTTGGTTTTGGTAAAACTGAGGTCGCAATGAGGGCAGCTTTTATCGCTGTTCAAAATGGTTTTCAAGTTGCTGTCCTTGCCCCAACAACTATTTTAACATTTCAACACACTGAAAGTTTTATTAAACGTTTTAAGGGCTTTGATTTAAAAATAAAATCTTTAAATAGATTTGTACCAACTAAAGAAGCAAAAAAAACCATTCAAGAGCTTAAGGACGGAGAAGTAAATATCGTCATTGGGACACACCGCCTTCTAAGTAAAGATATTGGGTTTAATAATCTAGGGCTACTTATAGTTGATGAGGAACAAAAGTTTGGTGTGACCCATAAGGAAAAAATCAGACAACTTAAAACCTCAGTAGACACTCTGGCTATGTCAGCCACTCCTATTCCGAGGACTCTAAATATGAGTTTAACGGGATTAAGAGATCTTAGTATTATCAATACCGCGCCCATAGATCGCCTACCCACTCGAACCTTTGTAACTCGATTCAATGGTGAAACAATTAAAAAAGCAATTGAATCTGAAATCTCTAGAGGCGGACAAGTCTTCTTTTTACATAACCGAGTTCAAACCATCCATTTAAAAGCCTCAGAACTTCGAGAGATAGTTCCAAATATAAGAATTGGAATTGGGCATGGGCAAATGGACGAAAAAGAACTCGAAAAAACCATGGTGGCTTTTTTAAATAAAGAAATTGATTTATTGCTTTGCACGACAATTATTGAATCCGGTATCGATATTCCAAATGCTAATACCATGTTTATAGATGACGCTCAAAATTTTGGCTTGAGCCAACTCTACCAGCTTCGCGGAAGAGTGGGTCGAAGTAAAAGAAGGGCATATTGTTATCTACTGGTTCCCAAAAATAAGAAACTTGATAAAGATGCACAGGAAAGACTTAAGGTCATTCAGGAACATACGGCCTTAGGGAGTGGCTTAATGATTGCTCAACATGATCTTGAGTTAAGAGGAGCTGGAACCTTACTGGGTGAAGAACAATCTGGTCATATTCAGGCCGTTGGTTACGAAATGTTTCTAGAACTTCTCGATGAAGCATTGAAAGAAACTAAGGGTGAGGAGATTGATGAAAAAATTGAGCCTGAAATCAATTTAAAAATCCCAGCCTTAATTCCCTCGAGATATATACCTGATATTCGCATTCGACTGTCTTTTTATAAAAGATTATCTGACATCGATAGTTTCGATGATATTGATACCATTGAAGAGGAACTAAGAGATCAATTCGGCAAGCCACCCGAGGAAGTCATCAATCTTTTAGGTGTCATGCTTATTAGGTTTAGATGCAAAGAGCTTGGAGTTCGTGATCTCTCTTCTGGCACCAAAACGATTTCACTTTCGTTTACCGAAAAAACGCCACTTCCACCGACCGAGGTCATACGGCTCAGCAGTAAAGAGAATAAGAAATACTCAATTACACCAGACAATCGTTTTATAATACGCATGAATCAAATCGAGTGGCCCAAGATACTCGAAGAATTAGAGCTGCTTTTACGTCTTTGTCGCTAACTGGCGATTCACCTCAAACCTTTAAAAACCCCATCTATAGCTATTTTCAGGGCATCTAGCTTATTATTATGAGACATCGATCTGGACCCAAAACAAACTCCTTTGGACTAGGAAAATATTTATCTAGCCATTTATACAGATAGGCTGTGAAATAACAGACAAATGATTCCGCTATTAAAAATATGGTAAACTAATTTCAATGAATAAAGTGCTGAAATCCTTAAGAAAGTTAATTTCTTGTATTTTCTTGGTGGGCCTAATGGTTTTGCCAAATTCTATCAGTGCATCTCAATCAAATCTTATAAAAACAAACGATCAAATAGAAAACGAAATAAATGCACTGATAGATAAGATGTCACTCGAAACTAAAATTGGACAGCTTTTTATCTTTGGATTCTCTGGAAAAACTATTAACAAACATCTCGCTAGAACTCTTAAGACCCTAAAGCCTGGTGCCATTATTGTTTTCGGCCACAATATTAATTCTGCCAATCAGATTGCGAGATTAAACTATCAAGCACAAAACTTAGCAATTAAGACCACTGGGATACCTCTATTAATTGCTGTAGATCAAGAAGGCGGAGAAGTCATTCGAATCAAAACTTCGCCTCCACTTCCAAGCGCTCTATCTATCGGTCGCACTAAAAGTGCAAAGCTTGCCGAACGAGCTGGCTTTTACACTGGTGAGTTACTTAGAACCCTTGGTTTCAATATGAATTTAGCTCCTGTTTTAGATGTGGCGGATCCTAATAAGAATAGTTTTATTGGAACAAGGTCTTTTAGTTATGAACCAGAAGTTGTCTCTATCATGGGTAATGCATTTGCTAAAGGTTTATTAAATGCAGGAATTTTACCAACAGCTAAGCATTTTCCTGGACACGGAGGGGTGGAAGGAGACTCCCATATTTCACTTCTTCAAAAGACAAAATCATTACAGGAACTTTTAGATTTTGACCTGCTTCCTTTTAAGAAACTTTCCACAGGCCTGGAGTCTTCTCCTGCAATCATGGTGGCCCACATAGCCTATCCAAGTGTGGACCCCACTCGCACGCCAGCTACCTATTCTTCTATATTAATCGATGAAATTCTTAGAAAGCAACTGGGCTTCAATGGTATGGTTGTAACCGATGATATTGAAATGTCAGGTGCGAGCAAATATAAAAACGTTGGCGAAAGAGCCGTAAGGGCCATCGAAGCTGGAAACGATCTCGTGATGGTCGTTTGGTCAAGGTCAGTTCAAAGAGGCGTCGTCAAAGGTGTAAAGGACGCTATAAAATCGGGTCGTCTTACGATGAATAGAATTGATGAGAGTGTCCGTAGAATATTAATGTTCAAAAAGAAGTATATTTCTTTTGATCAAGTAAAGGCTCCTTCGAGAGTTCAGCTCACCAAAATTTTAAAGTCTAAGGGTCTTAAATCTATCAGCGATAAGGTCACACTTTTTAATCTTAAAAACTCCATCAAAAAAGACCTGAAAATGGAGGTCAAAAAAGACCAATCAGATGTATTAGTTTTCTCAGCCAGTGGGCGCTTCTTTAATGGGTTAAGATCACAAATGGGAAAAAGAAAAGCTCGTTTTTATCGACTAAAAAAGAACTTAGCTTACGATATCAATAGAGTTTTAAATTCGAATCCACTATCGCCCGCCATTTACTTTGTCTCGGGTCCTCAATCAGCTTGGAACCTTCGAAAAGTAAATAATTCCACTGCTAAACGTCTAATAATAGTAAATACTAGAACTAGAGGGCAACTTCCAAATGCAGACAGATACCGACATGTTATTGATGTCCACACTAAACATCCTGAACTAGGTCGATTTACTGGATTTTATTTGTTCAAAAACAAAGTCGCTGCGACCATGAGGGCACCAGCATCGCCAAAGAAAAAACCTTTATTAAAAAAGAAAACTGAGTAAAGAATTACTCCTTTGCACCTAACTAATCTAAAAATAGTACCTAAGAAATAAAAAAAGAGAGCCTAAGCTCTCTTTTTATTTTAAAACAAAATGCTAGTTATAATTAAATGGCCGAATTATTTCTTAGCGACTTTAGACTTTCGTTTCTTACTTGAATACTTAACAACCTTACTAAGGTTGTCCATATTGACCTGATATTCTTTACCTTTACAAGAAACAATTACATCAGAATCCATTGTATCAACAACAACACATTGGGCGTATCCATATTTACGCTCCCAAGAACATGGAGTTTCATCCAAGTTACAAGTCATTAATACATCTTGTCCAATTTCTGCATTTTCCATCGGAGTAATCACTCTAATATCAGCTGGCTTAACAGTTTGTTTTTTACTATTCTCCATCTTCAAGACCATAATGCGTTTACCGGTTTTACTCTTCTTAACGATTTTACAACCTGACCAAATAAAGTTAAACTTTGTTGTACAAAGGTGTTTCATCTTGGAGGTCAAACGACTGGAACTTCCTCTTGCATCTGGTCCGCTTGAACCACGCCTAGATTTAGAAGCCATTCTATTGTTACTACCTGATTCCTCTTCGTCGGCAGCAACATTGCGGGGATCGTCTTTTCGATCCGGAATAACATCATCAATCTTGGTAGCTGCTTTAGCCAAAGCTTCTCTCGTTGCTTCCCCAAGAGGAGTATTTCCAAAGGCGTTAGAACCAAATCGTGAACCTTTATAATCACCTTTAACTTTAAATTTTGCAGAACTTGCCGTTCCCTCTACTACAAATGAATCTACTATTTCTCCATTCTCAACATCTACAATTCTTACATCCAGAGCCACGCGAGCTTTACTCACGCCTCCACCGAGTTTTAAACCAGTCTTCTTAAATCCAAAAAGACCACCGACGTCTACATCTCCGCCGCCACCCTGCTCACAAAGTTCAAACGCAGTTACCGCACCAGTAATAGAATAGTGAGCTGCTTTAAATTTATTCTTCTTTGGAGAATATCTTCTGTCTGAATTAATGAGTTCGTGTTCCTCATTGTACATCTTCTTAAGATTGGTTCTCTCTTGAATAGCAAAACGTCTTTTCTTTTGCAGCTTCGTAATAAGTTGTTCCTGGAAGCCTGATCCTAGTTGTGTTCTAGAAAACCATCTGATCTTACATCTTGAATCAGCTGATTTATCTTTAAAGGTACTCACAGCCACACGTGTTTTAGCTGCTGAGCTCATTGAAAATAAAAAGATTCCTAAAGATACTAAATATCCTAGTGCCTTCATAACTACCTTTCTGCTAATAGTTATGGTGATATCTATTAAATTGTTGGAATTTCTTGCCAAAGAAATGTCCCAAACTTCACCCTTACCCCTAAATAATTGCAAGGCTAATACCAGCTCATCTCATTTTAGTGGCATTTTCAGTGTCTAAAGTTTCCTGAATCAAAATGAGAAAAATCTTCTATCTATCTGAAATTAATTAATTTTTAAGGAAATTATACAGTGTTAAAAAACTGTCGGTTTTTTAGTCGTCTCATCCCGAAATGTCTAGATATCTTAACAACTTAAAGAGAATAGAATTTTATATCTGGCTGAATATTTTTAACGATGGCTTTTGACTAAAAAAACTATCTATCGCGACTTTCAAAACGAGTGGCTTCGATTCCGATGGTTCCAATCACTGGAAGTTTATAACCGACAGTACATACTAATTTTGATTCAACATCCATAAGCAATCTAAAACGATCTCCAAGAGATTTACCATTTACTTCCATTTCGACAGTGGTTAGCTCTCTGGCTTCTCCGAAGCATTCCACTGGGGTCGTTTCTCTTTCTCCAAAAGAGAGCTTTAAACTACCTGGTTTGGAAAAAGAAATTAAATCAACATTCCAAGTTGGTTGATCCAGAACCTGTAAACCAAATACCAAACTAAGAGGGTCTACAAAATCATCGCTCTCAGGCATATCTGTAAACTCTCTGGTTTCTGATATCTTGCCCGGCTTTGCGGCCTCATAGGTAAACGTATCGTTTCCACTATCACGCCTGAGGATTTCTTCACCTTTGTTTTCGGACCATTGTGAATAGGTTTCTAAAAATGGGCGATCTCCATCCATATTCCATTTAGAATTTAAGACATATTTAAAAGCAGGCTGAAAAGGAACTTTAGCCTCAGCTTCTAATGTAAAGCATCTAGAACCATCAATCACTTGTGATTGAACAGTCATATGACCTTTAATTCTTTTCGAAGAGGGCTCAAAAACTACTTTTTGATAGAGAGGGAGTTTTGATAAGTGATCATGGAATAGGAACTCCATGATCACACCTTACTGTGCAAGTTCTACGCGAACTTCTGCACGCTTAAGTTTACGCTGATACATTTCGATGTCTTCTGGCGAAAGATCATCTTGCTCAAGGGCTTCTAAAGCTGTTTTCATTGCTTTTTCACAACGGGCCTTATCTATTTCCTCTTTAGCTTCAGCAGTATCCGCTAAAATTGAAACACCCTGTGGAGTGACTTCACAATAACCCCAACTGATAGCAACACTCTTTAAATCAGAGCTACCTTTGAGTCGGTATTTAAGTACTCCAGGAGTCAATGTCGTAACCAATGGTACGTGGCCAGGAAGAATATTTAATTCTCCACGGTGCCCAGGAACGAAGACTTCTTCAGCCTCCGTATCCTTAACAATCGACTTACTTGGAGTAACGATATTTACATTAAACATAATTATAACGTCTTAGCTTTCTCGATGGCTTCTTCGATAGTTCCTACGAGGTAGAAAGCTTGCTCTGGAAGATCATCGTGTTTACCGTCAAGAATCTCTCTAAATCCACGAACTGTGTCTTTAGGCTCAACATATGCACCTTTAAGACCTGTAAACTGTTCTGCTACGTGGAATGGTTGAGAAAGGAATCTCTGAACCTTACGAGCACGAGCAAATGTAATTTTATCGCCCTAAGAAAGTTCGTCCA
>CAZFYV010000160.1:0-8417 GCA_964523195.1 uncultured Pseudobdellovibrionaceae bacterium | reverse complement strand
ACAAGCTTCTCTAGGAGCAGGAATCCCAAATTCAGTACCATGCCTAACCATTAACAAGGTTTGTGGCTCAGGGCTGAAATCTGTGATGCTCGGTTTCGATATGATCAAACTCGGCGATGCTGATATCGTTGTTGCTGGAGGGATGGAAAACATGACCCTTTCTCCACATATGTTGATGAATGCTAGAGCTGGCTACCGCATGGGGCCTGTTAAATCAGAAGACTGTATGATGCGAGATGGGCTTTTAAGTCCTTTCGATGGACAACATATGGGTAACTACACCGAGCTTTGTGCAACAGAGTACAAATTTTCACGTGAAGAGCAGGATGAATTTGCAAAAACCTCATATGAAAGAGCGCAAAAGTCCCTTGCTGAAGGTTTGTTTAAAAACGAACTTTGTACTGTTGAAGTTAAGTCCAGAAAGGCAACAACTGAAGTCACTGAAGATGAAGAACCAGGAAAAGCACGATTTGATAAAATGGCAACATTGAGACCTGCTTTTGATAAAGAAGGTACGATTACAGCGGCCAATGCCTCTAAAATTAACGATGGAGCTTGCGCCCTGGTTTTAGCTTCCGAAAAAGCTGTCAAAGAACATGGTCTAAAGCCACTTGCTAAAATTGTAGCTCATGCAACCTATGCACAAGATCCAAAATGGTTCACGACCGCTCCAGTTGGCGCAATGAAAAAGTTGTTCGAGAAAACCGGTAAGTCTGCAGAGCAAGTAGATCTATTTGAAATTAATGAAGCATTTTCAGCGGTAACCATGGCTGCGATGAAGGATCTTTCCCTAGACCACGGCAAAGTAAATATCAATGGTGGTTCTGTGGCTCTGGGTCACCCGATTGGTGCTTCTGGTGCAAGAATTTTAACAACCCTGACTCATGCCCTTCACACACATAATAAAACGACAGGTGTCGCCGCAATTTGTTTAGGCGGTGGTGAAGGAATCTCAATGATGGTGGAAAAAGTATGAATAAGATCTACGAATCAGCAAAAGACGCTCTTCAAGGCGTAAAAGATGATATGACCATTTTGGTTGGTGGTTTTGGATTGTGTGGAATCCCTGAGAACCTAATCGCAGCTCTTAGAGATACTGGAGCCAAGAACCTCACATGTGTGTCTAACAACGCCGGTGTGGATGATTTTGGCTTAGGTTTACTACTTCAAACACGTCAGATTAAAAAAATGATTTCAAGTTATGTTGGCGAGAATGCCGAATTCGAACGGCAGTATCTTGCTAAGGAACTGGAAGTTGAATTAACACCTCAAGGTACTTTAGCGGAACGTCTTCGCGCTGGCGGAGCTGGTATCCCGGCCTTTTTCACTCCAACTGGTGTAGGCACCCTGGTTGCTGAAGGAAAAGAAGTCAGAGAATTCGATGGCCGTAACTACGTTATGGAAAGAGGAATTACTGGCGAATTTGCACTGGTAAAAGCTTGGAAAGCAGACCCTTTTGGAAATCTTATTTTTAGAAAAACGGCTCGAAATTTCAACCCTATGATCGCCACTGCTGGTAAGATTACCGTTGTAGAGGTTGAAGAGATCGTTGAAATGGGTGAACTAGATCCAGATCAAGTTCACACTCCTGGTATTTTTGTTCAGAGAATTATTAAGGGGCCAAGTTTCGAGAAACGAATTGAACAACGAACTGTGAGTCAATAGGAGAGAAAAATGCCATTAGATAGAAATCAAATTGCTCAAAGAATCTCCCAAGAAATTGAAGACGGATTCGTAGTAAACTTAGGGATCGGTATCCCCACTTTGGTAGCTAACTTTATTCCTGACGACAAATCGGTAATGCTACAAAGTGAAAATGGACTTCTAGGTCTTGGACCATTCCCTACTGAAGAGAATGTGGATGCCGACCTTATCAATGCTGGAAAGCAAACTGTAACAGCTCTTCCTGGAGCCAGTTTTTTTAGTTCAGCAGATAGCTTTGCGATGATTCGCGGCGGACACGTGAATTTAACGGTTTTAGGCGCCATGCAAGTTGATCAAACTGGTAGTATCGCCAACTGGATGATTCCAGGAAAAATGGTTAAAGGTATGGGTGGAGCTATGGATTTGGTTGCGGGTGCTCAGCGTGTAGTTGTAGCTATGCAGCACACTGATAAAAAAGGAAATCCCAAATTACTCGAAAAGTGTAATTTACCTCTAACAGGAACAAATTGCATTGATATGATTGTTACTGATTTTGGTGTTCTCAATGTGACCAAAGAGGGTTTTGTTTTAACTGAGCATGCACCAGATATGTCGCCTGAAGATGTAGTAAAAGCCACTGGCGCACCTGTAAAAGTATCTCCAGAAGTGAGACCAATGAGCTTTTAATTAAAGCTTTATTACTCGTGTTTCAAAAGCCGCTTTCGAGCGGCTTTTTTTGTTTCTTCTCTAGCATTTGACTTTCTGTGTAAAATGAATTTGTTTCTGAAGAAAACGGCAGACATGGTACACTTTTCCAATGCAAAAGATCAAAGCCGACTATATTCACTCTCGAGAGATTACTGAAGATTTGCTCGATGTCTATGGGCATGTCAATCATGCTAAATATCTTGAGCTTTTTGAAGAATGTCGTTGGGGAATGATTAAGTCCGAAGGCTACGGTATGGATGAAATCAATCGATTGAGAATTGGCCCCATAATATTAGAAGCCAAAATCAAGTACAAAAAAGAGCTTAAACTCAGTGACAAAATTGAGATTCATACCTGGACTGATCCAATCAAAAAGAAGATTGGCAAGATCTATCAGAAAATGTTTCTTCCTGGAGATCTTTTAGCCAGCGAAGTCGAGCTTCTATACGGGCTTATGCATTTAGATAAAAGAACTCTTCAGCCTCCTCCTGAATCATGGAAGAAAGCTTTAAAGATCGATAGTTAATGTTACTCAAGTTCAAGGATGGGACTTATGGAAAAAGAACAATATCAAAACCGTTTAAATCGAAGATCTTTCATTAAGGTTACTGCCCTTGCGGCTGGAGGCCTCAGTTTTGGATTTACGCTACCAGGTTGTGCAACCATGCCTGAAATGGAAAGTTCAGGAGAATTAGTTTTTGATGCTTGGCTAAAACTTCTCCCAAACAACCGCTGGGAGTTTACCAGCTCGAAGACAGAAATGGGGCAAAACACTTACACTGCCTTACTGACCCTTCTCGCTGAAGAAATGAATACCCATCCTAAATTTTTTGATATTAAAACTGCACCTATTGATTCAGCATACAATGGACCTGGCTTTCCTTTTCAACTTACTGGAGGCTCAACAAGTGTCATGGCCTTATACGAACCCTTGCGAGCCGTTGGAGCAACTGTAAAGAACGTCCTCGAGCGAGGAGGAAAGTACTACTTTAAATCTGAAAATGTAAAAGTAGAGGATGGCTTCGTTTTCTCCTCCGATGGCAAGCAGAAAGTTTCTTATGCAGAGCTAATTCCCACTTTAGCCGAGATTGAAGTTGTTGAAGTAAAGCCACAGATCACCAAAGATTTTAAGTATATCGGAAAGGCCTACGGCAAGCGCGATTACAAGCTGAGAGAAAAAGTAACTGGGCAAGTAAAGTATGCAATAGATGAGCATGCAAATTTTTTGGTTGGAGTTATAGAACGCCCTCCTGTTTTTGCAGCAAAGTTTTTAGAAATGGACATTACTGAATCTAAAAAAGTTAAAGGCTTTGATTCTGCTCATGTTATTTCTAGAGGTGTGGTGATTTTAGCTAAGGACTATTATTCTGCTCAAAGCGCAAGAAGAGCTTTAAAAGTTAAATGGGATATGGGCGAATATAAAACTCTATCTTCAAAAGAGATCATGTCGGATTACAAGAAGATTGCCTTCGATGATGATGGAAGCGGAGTTTTTTCTAGAGGCGATATTGACGATGGAAAAGAAATCGCCGGCAAAAAAATTGATGCTGAATTTGAATTTCCATACTTAGCCCATGCTACTTTGGAACCACAGAACTGTGCGGCCTCCTACAAAGATGGAGTCTTAGACGTCTGGGCGCCAACCCAAGCACAGAGTGTAGCCCACGAAGCAGCAGCCAAGGCAGCAGGTCTTTCTAGGTCCGATGGTAGAATTCATACTTCAGAGTTTTTAGGCGGAGCTTTTGGGCGAAGAAATCATTCTGATTTTGTTATTGAGGCCGCCGAGACGGCTATGGTGAGTAAAAAGTCCGTGAAAATTATTTGGTCCCGCGAAGATGATATGAGGCACTCCCCTTATAGGCCACTTTATTTTCACAGAGTTCAAGCTGGTGTTCAAAAAGATGGTCAGCCTGCGTTTTGGAAACAAAACTTAGTGGGCCAGGGAATACTAATTGAAAATGGTAAAGAGTTTGGTGCAACAATGGCTCCAAATTGGTTGCCTCGATTTATGAAGAACTTTACAGGCTCTGTCGCTGGTGGCGCTATGGATCTGTTTACGGTTGCACCTACATCGGTTGAAGGGGCCAATAAAATGCCTTATTCCATCCCTCATGTAGATGTTAAATTCTCACACCAGGATCAACCGGTTCCTGTCACCTTCTGGAGATCAGTTGGTCACACCTATACAGCTTATGTTAAAGAAACTATCATTGATGACCTTGCGACTTTGGCTAGAAAAGATCCATTAATTTACCGTAGATCACTTTTAAGTCAGGACAAGAGACATCTAAGGGTTTTAGATCGTCTCGAGAAATTTAGCCAATGGAATAAACCTGCTAAAAAGAACCACTACAAAGGTCTCGCTATTCACGAGTCGTTCGCAAGCGTAGTTGGTCAAGTTTGTGAGATAAGCATAGATGAAAATCAAAGAATCGTAGTTCATAAAGTTTATTGTGTTGTCGATTGCGGAAGAGCTGTTGATCCTGACAACGTGAAGGCGCAAATGGAAGGTGGAATAATCTACGGTATGAATCATGTCCTCTATAACAATTTGGATATTGTTGAAGGTAAAGTGAGCCAAGGCAACTTCGACTCCTACCCTTTACTTAGGCTCAACGAATCCCCTGAGATACTTGTAGATGTGATGGATCTAGACGAAAAGCCCACTGGGGTTGGTGAGCCTGCAGTTCCAGTTATAGGTCCTGCTATCTCCAATGCCGTGTTCAGAGCGACAGGCCTGAGATTACGAAAACTTCCTCTTAAACTCCCTTAATAGGAGTGTTGTGAGTTGTTGCAATTCCCTCTATAATTAGGTCTACGGGGAGTAAGAATTGCCTGCAGGTGTAAAAGATCTCGATAAAGACGAAATTCTCTTTAGAGAAGGCGATCAATCAGAGGCGATGTATGTCATCAAATCTGGGCGCCTCGCTATTCTCAAAAACAAAGGAAATTCCGAAATCGTTTTAGCTGAGCTTGGCCCAGGTGACATGCTTGGAGAAATGGCCTTCTTCGACAATAAACCTCGATCTGCAGGCGCAAAAGCTATGCAGAAAACTCAAGTTATTGAACTTCCTTTCAAAGCTCTTCATGCCCAGTTCAAGACCTTTCCAGAGTGGCTGAGGGCTGTTGTGAAAACAGTAAATAGTCACTTGCGAATGGCTAATCAAAGAATCAAAAACCTCGAGCGATTGTCAGATGAAGGAAGAAACATTTTTCAGCCTCACATAATTACTCGATTAATGTCGATTCTTTCGATGGTGGGCCACCGCTATGGGGAAAAAGAGGAAGAAGGAATTGTCGTACCTACTGGAATGCTAAGGCGATACACCATTCAAATCTTCCAGCAACCTACCCATAAAATGCAAACTCTTTTAGGCCTTCTTGATGAGCGTGGTTATGTAAAACTTGAAGATCTCGGAGAAGGACGACAAAAGCTGACCGTCATGGATTTGGAAGAGCTCTTTGATTTCGTTGAATTTTATAACGACTGGCTTTTTAAAGATGACTCCAAAAGAACGACGATTGAACGAAGAGAAGTTAAAGTTCTTCAGGCATTCAGTCATTTTGGCGCTAATTATCAAAAAGACACCAAAGGTTTAATCAAACTAAACCTTACTGCGGTTCAATCTCATTCTCCAAAAGAGCTTGGGTTCAAGTGTGAAATCGACGAGTGTGATAGTCTTACTCAAAAGAAGATTATTGGAGAAAAAATTTCAGAAGAGGCGCGCATTTTAGTCGAGTTCGACTTTGATGAAATTCAGAGACTTTATCGCCACTGGAAGCTTATTTACGACCTTACAGAGTACGAGCACGAAGGTTAGCCTGTAATAATCCCCGATTTCTAAAATTTAGGTGACTTGTCTGCAAAGAACGTTGTAAGCCTTTTAGAACGTTTTTGGGGATAATTATGAATGCAGCAGTCTTAGGAGGCATAGGCCTCATTTCATTTATTTTTGCTTATAGATTTTATAGCCTCTATTTGAGTAAAAAACTCTTCCAACTCAATGACGACTCTCAAACTCCTGCGAAAGAACTGGAAGACGGAAAAGATTTTGTACCTACTGACAAGAAGATTCTATTTGGTCACCATTTTTCTTCTGTGGCAGGCGCGGCTCCAATTGTTGGACCTGCCGTTGCAGCAATTTGGGGATGGGTACCTGCATTTTTATGGGTCGTTTTTGGAACAATTTTTATTGGTGCCGCTCATGACTTTGGAACTTTAGTTTTGTCCATGAAAAACAAGGGCAAAAGCTTAGCATCTGTGGCCAAAGAACTTTTAGGCCCTCGAGCTAGCCGATTGTTAATGATTGTGATCTTGTTTTTAGTTTGGCTAGTGATTGCCGTTTTTGCACTGGTGATTGCCAATTTATTTATAAGCTTTCCAGCAGCTGTGATCCCCGTAAACTTTGAAATTCTTGTGGCCGTAGCCATTGGTATTTTTGTAAATAGAAAAGGTAAGTCGATTTTATTACCGTCTATTCTTGCCCAGATCGGTTTGTTCATCATGATTTACCTGGGAACAATCTTCCCAATTAGTCTAGAACCTCTTCTGGGAGCAAATCAAATATACTTCTGGATTGGCTTTCTTTTACTATATTCAATGATCTCATCCCTTTTACCGGTGTGGACCCTGCTTCAACCGAGAGACTTTATAAATAGTCATCAATTGATGCTCGGCTTAGGAGCTTTGATTCTAGGACTTTTTATCGTGCAACCGACAGTTGTTGCACCTGCGTTTAATCCTGATCCCGTTGGCGCACCTCCATGGTTTCCATTTTTGTTTATTACCATAGCGTGTGGAGCTATCTCAGGCTTTCATGGGCTGGTTAGCAGTGGGACATCTAGTAAACAGGTTAAAAAATGGACGGACGCGCGCCCCATCGGTTACGGGAGCGCTATAGGAGAAGGTACTCTCGCATTAATAACAACACTTGCAGTAACCGCGGGCTTCAGTAGTTTAGGGGCTTGGCACAATCATTATATCGATTGGTCTGGAGCCGTTGGCTTAGCGAGTGCAATGGAGGCCTTCGTACTTGGTGCAAGTTTGTTTCTTAGCGGTCTTGGAATTCCGGAAGCATTAGGAGCTACTTTCATCGCAGTATTAGTCATCAGCTTTGCAGCAACTAGCCTGGACACTGCTGTAAGAATTCAACGTTACCTCCTTCAGGAAATTGGTGAAGACGTACAAGTTAAGGCTCTCAAAAAACCTGCAGTTGGCTCATTTATAGCTGTATTTTCAGCTTTTATTCTGATGATGAGTGATTCTGGTGGGAAAGGTGGCCTCGCTCTGTGGCCCCTTTTTGGAGCGACCAACCAAATGCTAGCAAGCTTATCTCTCATCTTAATCTCAGTCTATCTTTTGAAAACCAAGAGAGTAACTCTAAATTATTTTATACCTCTGCTTCTTGTTGGCTTTGTAACAACACTGGGGTTGATCTTTAACACGAATAAGTTCATCGAGTCCTCGAACTATATGCTCGCTGTTATTAGTTTTATTTTATTGAGTCTTCAATTGTGGATCTTTTTAGAAGCTTATTTAGTCTTTAGAAGTGTTTCGAAGACTGAAACTGAACTTGAAAGTCCTGCTAGAACTCAAACCTAAGCCTTTTCAATATCTTCGAGCTTACTAATAGGTCGGCAGCGCAAAGGTAATTTTTTATTGTCAACCTGATCAAGTTTACGATCTTTAATTTGATATACTCTAAGGGTATTTGTCTTTGCTTGATCTAAAACAGGTGCTCCAAAAGTCAAAATAACTTTATCGCCCGCCTTAACTAGACCATACTTCAAAAGTTTCTCTTCAATTTGGTCCATGGCTTCATCACTGGATTCATAATTATTGATTGGTAAGGTCTGAATCCCCCAAGACACCTCTAACTTGTTGAGCGTGGGAATAATATGAGTCAAAGCAATAATCC
Organism: uncultured Pseudobdellovibrionaceae bacterium; assembly: GCA_964523195.1. Taxonomy (GTDB): domain Bacteria; phylum Bdellovibrionota; class Bdellovibrionia; order Bdellovibrionales; family JAGQZY01; genus JAUHWN01. The sequence continues at coordinate 147 of CAZFYV010000160.1, read as the reverse complement.
TTGAGTTTGGACGGTAGCGAGAAATCATGGTTGCGGTTTTTCCTGAAGTCGTTAGACAAACAATGGCAGAGGCTTTTAAGTTTTGTGCCGTCAAACAGGCTGATGCAGCTATCGATTCTGCGACCGACATAACGCCACCTTTAAGAG
>CAZFYV010000159.1:0-8466 GCA_964523195.1 uncultured Pseudobdellovibrionaceae bacterium | reverse complement strand
CACTCCTTTATTACCAATAATGTGCCATTTCAGACTCAAAATAGCCCACTTAGCCGACTGGTAAGTGGCCAATATTACCCGTGATGTAATTTATATTGAGTCAGTAATACCCAAGTTGCCCATATACCCCTAAAAGAGCCATGTTACGACTTAGGATGCGATAGAGTCTTGATAAGGTCGATTTTCAACGTAGGAATAAGCCTCTGCGATCAGACGGTCTTCAAAAGAAAAGGTCGTACCGAGAATCTGCAATTTCTCCTTCAAGGCTTGCACTGAAATCTCACTAGATTTGTACAAGCTTAGGAGCTCTGACAATACAAGAACTTGAGCTTCGAATTGAGGAACCAGTATTTCAACAGGCTGATCAATATTAGATAAAAATATGAGAACTCGTTTGGCTTCGCCAATCCAGGAATTAGCACTCTCAAAACCCAAGCCTTCATCAACCACCTTAAAAATTCGATCTCTCCATGTAATCTCCAAGGCATCCAGTTCTAGAGTTGGACGCCTAAAGAGTTCGAATATACATGCTGTAAGAATCAAACTTGATGGATATTGATAATTACTCTTGCCACAAAATGAAGCCGCGAACCAAACTCGTGAATGAAGCTCATCTTGTCGATCAGAGACATATCCCGAAAACTCACTATCGATCAGCTTAAGAATACCCGAAAGCTGCTCATGAAGCCCCTGAGAGACCTTAACCTGCCTCAAAATCAAAGCGATATCTTTAGCAACTGTTTGCATCAAGGCAAATTGCTCGCGAGTAAAGGCTGTGGCCTTCACGGGATCCGCTACGGTCAAAATTCCAATAAAGTCTGTCTTCGTCTTTAGAGGAAAGAGCATACAAGATTCAGTCCTAAAGGAGTTGTTCTTTTTAAGCTCTATTCCATAGGTCGCGTTAGCCTGAGCAAAATCCTCAATATAAATTGGACTCTTATTCGTAAAAACATGTCCTAATAACCCCTGATTAGTGGGGATAATATGATTCACAAACTTGGTTGAGTCCCAAGGCCCATAGACATATTCCGCTTTGAAAGATCTCTTAGTAGAGGCATCTTCCAAAAGAAAAATAGTCGATCGACTCGCATTCAAATACTTACAAATTTTCTCCTGAATAACCTTTATATCTTGGCCAAGATTATTCGACTCAAAAACGGTATGTGAAAGATCAATAAGAAGCTTGCTAACTTCTGATCGGTCTCTAACCAGTTGAGTATTCCAAATAGCCATACTTAAAGAAATGATCATCAAGCCCACGCCAAAAACCATGGTATAGAATATACCAATATTTCTGAGAAAAGACTTCGTAGAGTCCCCCACTGGCAATGGAAATGCACTGGCAAAACTATAAATAGTCGCTAGTGAAACGGTAGCCAAGATAAGAACTTTCAAAAAGTTTTTGTAGCGATCGTAGACTTTTTTAATTTTAAATTTATCGTAATCTTCAGCGATACCATAAAGAACGATACCACAAATAAATATTCCGTAATATGAAGTGAAGGTCGCATAGGTATTTTCAACGATATTCAGCTGAACCATATCCACTTTATTGGCCACGATAAGAATATAGGAACTCAGAGAAGTAGCGAGTAAAAAGATATTATTTGCAAATTCAAATCTACCCTGCTTTCTTACTCTGAAAAATGCAGAAGCTAATACCCCTAAAGAAACAAATATTGAAAACACTTTTAAAAACGTTAAAAAGTTTTCTGTTAAAACACTATAAAAAAGAAAGTTGGATTTAAGAATATTCAGTCCGGCTAACGAGAAGAACATTCCAAAATACAAGTATTCAACATAAGCTCGATTAAAAAGAAAGAAGAGAAAACAGCCCAAGAAAAGAACCAAAGACACAAACAGTAAAATAGTTCTTTCGACGTGGAAGTCTAGGAAGTTGTCTAGAGTCGCGGTAAAAGCTTGAGAAAACTCAGTCAAATAACTACCACCCAAGTCTTGCAAACTCATTATAGGTTCAGTTCTTCTCGCCTTAGTTTGAATATTTACTAACAACACGTTTCTTTTCTTTAGAAGTTTGGAATCAAACGAGTAGTGAGGAATAATTCCAGCATAATTACTCCCCCCAATAAAATGACCATTGAGATAAACCCTGTGATAATCAGGAATACGTCCCAGTACTATGGAAGGATGTTTATACTCCCTACCACTTGTAAAGTGCGTTTTGACCCAGATATTTTTGTAACTTTCATTCAGTTCTTGAAGAGGAAGAGTGCCGTCTAATAACTGCCACCGACTAGAAGTCACAAACTCCTCAGATTTGTAATCTTCACTTTCAACCGTATCAAGATAAGCCCATCGATTTAGAAACAGTTTTTTGGGAAACCGAATATGCTCATCAGGACTATACTGAGGTGGAACACCTACGAGATCTAGTTTTTCAGGATGATAATCGAATGACTGAACACCGAATCGAACAAATACAGAAACTGCAGTCAGGAGAATTCCAAAAAACAAGAGAAAGGCTGATCGCACAATCAGTCGTTCGCGGTTTGATTTTCTCATTGAATTCAAATTCAGACCATTTATCATACTTATAGGTATCGGATATTATAGGGAATTTATTGATTTATCAGGACTAGAGCCCAGCCATGAAAACGTTAATCGATCGGTTCATACAATTTACTCAAATCGTAGTGCCAAAGACTTACGTCGTCGCTCTCATCATATCAACGATTGCAACATCGACCTTAGTCGCGATTGAGACTCAAACCCTATTCACGAATAATTCAAATCTATCTGTTTCTAAAGGGCAAATCGTCGTTTTAACCGGCGATTCTGCAACAAAATCTGATACCAAGGTCTACTCCATTGAGACAGGTCTAAATCTCGAGTCCTATGCAGAGAAAAAACCAAAAAGATTTATATTCGAGATCTACGCCTCAGAAATCGAACGAGCATTCAAACTCAATCTCAATCATTTAGCCCTTGGCCAATTTTTGGGTTATGTCACCGTGAGGTTTGGCAACAAAGTTATTCTGCAAGAGAAGATTTCAAAATCCATGAAACCTGTTTTTATTCCTTTAGCGGGAATTCAATCTGATCGAAATAGCGTACTCAGTTTTGATCTGGAACTCGAGCCTGCCTCAAAATCACTTGGAATTTCTTATGAAATTGATACCGAAAACTTACTAGGGTTTGTCTCTACGAAACGACTTTCTAATATCAATAGAGCTCAAACTTTTATTAATGAAATCTACCCTTTTATTCTTTCGCTTCTTTCATTAATTTTTGGAATAGTATTTTACTTCATTTATAAACTTCAGCCAGCATGGAAGGACTCTCTTACAATAAGTGGCTTTTTCTGGATTGCCTCCCTAATAGCATCTCTTCAGACAACAACCCTCTTCGATATTATTCCAGATGAAACCTGGATTAGAACTTTGCTTGCCCTAAAAATCTGTGAGGCTTTTGCTATATTAAGCCTAGCCCTGAGATTCGCAAGACACAATAAACCCTGGATTAGTACGATGAATTTCATCGTCTTTGTTAGCAGTATTGTTTACGCCACTTTCTTCCCAGTTGATTTGCTCCATGAACATGTTTTCCGACTTTCAAAGTATGTGATTCCATTCTTTTTAACAGTGTCCAGCATCCTTCTTTTCTACCGAGGTTACCAGATAGACTTTCTCGCAACAGAAAGTAAGCGATTAGGCTTAAGACAAGACAGGCTTTTCACTTTCGGGGTTATCTTTCTGGTTACATCCGTTGTGACTTTTTTCTTTACGTCGAACTACGAGCTGTTTCCTTATAAGACTCAACTAAATCAGAGCTTCTATCTTTTCCTGGGCTTATTCTATTGTCAGATTATCTATTCGGAACTGAAGACAACGAACATAGGTTCATCTCTAAGGCAGTTTAATAAAACTCAACTCGACGATGATTTTGGGGAACCGATTGATGGCTGGATCTATATGATCGATTTGAAAAAGTCTGAGATCCTTTTCAGACGAGGGGCAAACTTCGGACAAGGTGGGCAACTTGTTCTTACCTGTATTTCCCAGATATGGAGCATCATCGCTCAAAATGGTGGCATAGTCATGCAGTGCGAAGGTGACTCAATTTTAGCTTTATTCAAAGATGAGAAACATAAAAATCTTAAGTTCTTTTTTAGCCTCACAGATTCAATACATAAAAATATTGAAAGCTATAAATCAGACCTCCTAAATCAATCAGTATTTGTTGACGATGAAATCAAACTCAAATTTAGATCTTCCCTAGCGAAAGGAAAGGTTCAGGGAATTATTCGCGAAATAGATAACGACTCTCTCACGGATTGGATCGAATACGGAAATAGCAATCCATTTGTAGAGTGCGGCCGACTCATTGACGCTGACAAAATTCTTGAAAACAGATTCGCCAAAGAATCGACTTTGGTTATCTCAGAGGAGATCGTCTCGGAACAACTTCCGACTACAAATAGTTCAAGTTTCGATATATTCCTCCAACCTCACACCACTAAATCAGGGCAAAAGATCAATATTTCGATCTACTCCCCAAAATCCAGCTCCAAAGATTCGACTTCAGAGACTTCAGCTCCTGAAACCAGCTTATGAGTCTCCACTATTTAATTTTGGTTCCCAAAAGGCACTGAGTTCGAGTTGATGAGTTGTAAGAATTTCAGAAGATTTTTTACTCCTAATTATTTTTTATTTTCCCTCAAAATTCACGAATTCACCGTGAAAGCTTTTCGATTTTCCCTGGAAGAATACCAAACTCCCCTCTCGAATTAGACGAGAAAAGCTCGCTTTGCTACATATTTAGCCAGGTTAGGGAGGTCAGATGTTAAGAAGCCTTAGGGTTTCTCTGATCACGGCTTCAATGGGATTTGTTCTGGGGTGTAATGACGGATCTCGAAATAATATCGAAGCTGTAGACAAGGGCTCACAAGAAGTAACAATTAGTGCTCATAAAAAGCACCATAATAAGACCATGAATCTGGAGTCTCGTATTCGTGAGATTTACAGCATGAAGTCTTCAAGTGGTGACACGTGCTATTTGTCGCAAAAATCCAAGCTTTTGCAATTAGCAAGAGATTTGGACCGGTTTGCCAGAAAGTCTCAGTCGAGCGTCAGCCATTCCCATATCTATTCAGTCAACTCCTCAGAGATTGCGACATCAGATCGATGGGTCACAATCGAGGATAGTTGGGAGAAAGTGCTCAAAACTTACAATAGAATCCGAGGCAAGAAGTCTACATCATCTTGGCAAAAGCTTCTTAATCGCTTCAATACTCTTGTTCTGGAAGACACAAAACGACTGAAGTATCGTGTTCATCCACTGCTATCGAGGGATATGGAAGATCGAGTAAGAGCTGCCAAAGAAGAAGTAAAACTCTGCCAAATACACTATTCGTGCTATGAGTATGACTTCTCTCAAGAGACAATTTCTTATCTGAAAGCGTCACCTATGCATCACAAAGCATGGACTGGTTTTTTTGAGGCAAAGTCTCGAGAGACCCAAGTCGCAGCACTGGATGAGCTCTTAAAACTCTTAAACAACGACCTTAAAAGGTACGAATTTACTGCTCATCCGAATATTCAGTTTTCTGACAAGACTCTACAGCTTCCGATCAATACTGATGGCCTTTCTCAGGAGCTTATTGAATTACTTCAAAGTGCCAGCGATCTATGGAGCGAGGGCAGCTATAATATAGAACTTATCGATGACGATATGGGCTTCAAAATACATGATCACAGAGGTTCTCCGGGACGGTCTTATGTCAATTTATCAGATCGAAGCATTCACCTCTATGGAACACCTTCAGTAAAGACCCTAGCCCACGAACTCGGTCACGTGATCGGATTTGATGATCACTACTATACAAGCTTTGATGAGGTGACTTGTCGCTACCAATTTGAGCTTAACTCTAGCGACTTAATGAGCTCTGTAAAGTCTGGACAGATCCAGTCGAAGCACTGGACAAAAATAAAAGAGAAGTATTAGTACAAATCTCTGCCGTCTAAGCCGGGCCCGATACTATAATTATTAAAATCAAAGATCTCAAAATAAACTCTAGCAGCCTGATTCAAATAAAATGTGTTGCATTGGTCTTCATAGGACCGACTTCCGGCTGCGAGGTAAAAAGAAGCCATAGCGCAGTAATTTAGAATATGTTGCCTGTACACAGATATAGAGTCATGCAATGTCCTCAAATAGCCCTTAATGATTCGATCGTCGATGCGGTAAGGAAATGCATCCCTAAAAAATGACTTTATACTCTCATCAATTTCCATAAAATTAACTCGAGCTCGTCCAAGGTTCTTTTGAACACTACAGGACATATACTTTTTCTTCCCTAACTGTTTCAAACGAGCACTCTGACAAGCTATCAACTCATCTAAACGCTCAGAATACTGCTTTTTCAATTTTGCTTCACACAGAATAGCTTCCAAACCAAATCCAGACGAATCGTGTAAATAAGCATTGGCAACTTCACAGGCCATCTGTACGAATTTCTCCCAGTGTTTATTGGCTTCATTCAGTTGGTAACGAACAAAAACATCTACTGTTTTTTTAGATTTATACTCAACAGTTGTTTGATTGATTAATTTAACCTTAGCCGAAAAATTACCCTCAATTAAATCCAAATAGGCCGAAGCACAGTCTTTCAAACCCAAATTACTTCCAGCCCTGTCAAAACACTTTAAAGTACTGCGCCCCATCGAAAGTGAAGGGGCTGTCGTGGCTACTGCTTGACCACCACTAAGTAAAAACAGTGCTATTATAGTCACGAGAAATCTATTCAAACAACTCCCCCATTTCAGTTGCAGATAAATCTATATCTAGGACAACAGAGTCAGGTAAGCTTCTAACTTTTCTAAATTGAATTGCTGCTGGAAATGGCACATCACTTCCCAGGTTCTTGATAATTTTGGACTTTCTACGTTTTAAAATCTCATCTTGAAGAAAGAAAGTGACACCTTCCAGGACACTTGTGATTACCCCAAAAATACTAGTATCGTTAAATTTGATATCACCGACAAAGTCGACAACTTGGAAATCGAGCTTTTTAGGGTCTTTTGCGACTCCTATAGTGAAATAAACTCGCCCTCCCCATGCTTTTTGTCCAAAAAAAGGAATAATTTCTCCTAAAACATTAGACCCCAAAACAGAGCTTTTCCTAACTAGTTTGGGAATACTCAAATAGTACAACCTTCGTTTTCCGTCGTATTTGATCTTAGGAAGTTCGACTATTTCGATTTTTTCGATTCCTGCAAGAAGAGCTTGGTTCTCACAAATGTCGAATTTAGCCGAGTTCTTACAGACGTTAAGAAGCTTTTTTTCAAAGTGCCGTCTCAATCCATTGTTTAGCGTAATCAGACCGACTTGAAAGGCTCCATCGTTTTCACTATTTAAGTTAATATTTGAAAAAGCAGAGACATCTCGTCCAGGTATGTCTTTCCCCAAATTTCTATCACAGACAGAGAGTCCAGCGATCCATCCATTATCTAGGCCATTGATTGAACTAATCTTCATTTTTAACTGAATTTGATGATCTGTAACATCAGATAAAACTTTTAAGAACGTATCTTGAATCTTCGCTATATTTTCTGAAATATACTTCGTTTTCTTATTGAATAGGCGGTTGATTTCTTTTGTTCTCTTACCTTTCAATAGAAGCTTGTTTTTCAGTGTCAGACTTGAAACCTCAATAGTCCTCCAGGCTCTAGTTAACAAATTTGTAAGAGTCAAAGACTGAAGATTAATAGATCCTTTAAACATCTCAAGAATGTCATCAGATTTACGACTTAAAGTAAAATACGGGTTCTCAGTGACTTTTTGACCTAAAAACTTCTTTAGCTGGCGCAAATCTTCTACTTGAGTAATCTGCGTATTCAACTCTTTTAAACGCTCCAAGTGACGAGTCACGGAGGCTTCCTGCTTTTCAGCGTCCATATAGTCTTGCAGTCTAATCATTGGAAACGTGTAATTATAAGCCTCGTGAAAAACTGGGACTTCAGTCACAGATTCATTTATTGATTCCACAACCATTGGCATAAGCTCTTTACTCACCAGTTGAGACAACCCTTCAAACACAGGCTTGATTCTCTCTGAAGTTTGTATTTCAGGGGTCGTCAGTTGAGTGACTATGTGAAATGTGCCAAGACTAGAGACACTTCCAAAATAATCAGCGAACTCTTTTTCAATTTCACTTTCGAAGGCCTGTTTATATTCTTCTGACTTGTAAGTCATTGAATCAGCCTCACCAGCCATAAAAATAATAATGTCTTGCTCGGTATCTTTTTGCGGAAAACCCAGCTTATCTTTAAATTGGGAATAGAGTTTCTTAAGAATCTTGCGAAGAATCTTTATCCTTTCTTCTTCATTCAAATTAGACTCTAGCTGAAGTCCTCCTGCTGGAATAATCACTTTGGCCGATTCCTTTGCTAAATCTAAGAATCTCTCAGATCCTCCAAGAGGGTCTAATGGCGCTTTAAAACTCAC
>CAZFYV010000158.1:4658-8479 GCA_964523195.1 uncultured Pseudobdellovibrionaceae bacterium | reverse complement strand
AGCTAAGACAGTGAGGGAGCTACACCATGAGAATCGCATCATTTTTGATTGCAATACTAATATTTTCACAACTTGGAAACATCATTAGGTTTTCTGAAGCTCACCCGATCACGACAACGTTCTGGAGACTCGTGATTGCAAGTCTACTATTGATACCATTTGTTCTATATACAAAGTCGTACCAGCAAATTAAGAAACTCACTCTAGAACATTGGAGAGCTCTAGCCGCATCCGCAGCTCTATTATTTGGTACCTTTACAATCTATATATATGCCATTTTTGAAACTACCGTAGCAGAAGCAACCTTAGTCTTCTCGTTACACCCTATAATCACAGCCATTCTTTCTTACTTTTTCTTAAAAGAAAATGTGAACATGAAAACTAAAGGCGCTATCTTTTTAGGCTGTGGAGCGGTTTTTGTGGTCTTCGCAGGTAATGGCCAAATCGGCGATGGACACATACTTGGCGCTTTATTCGCCTTATTTTCAGCCGTGACATTTTCAATGTTTTTAATTCAAGCAAAAAAGTGTCGTGCCGTAATCTCTAACTCATTATTCACTACGCTTGTCTTTGGTGGCGCAGCAGTGTGTGCAGGAATAATGATGCTCACAATGGATTTACCATTTACAGGACATAGCCAGCAATCATGGTTAACATTTGCAGCTCTTGCAGTATTCCCGACAATCTTAGGGCATGCGCTATTCACTCATTGTCTTAAGTATTTCAGCGTGAATACTGTAAGCTGTGGAATCGTTGCAAATGCGCCTCTGGCGGCCCTAACAGCGCAAGTGCTTTTTAATGAGACTATTACAGTAAACATCATATTTGCTACGGTTCTAACAACTTGGGCGATAATGTCTCTATTTATCAAAATCCCAATTCGAATCGTGGACGGCAAGCTGGTATTCACGCGAGCTTAACATAGACGTATTCATATACTACACATTCCAATAAAAAGTAGAGATCTCAGAAGTTGTTCAATAAACTTTAGATTCGAAGATCAACAGTGGTACGTTTCTTCAGATCTTAAAACAAACGCTAATAAAGCCCGATAGGATATTGGCTTGGTAGTCTCTATTGAGATGAACCGGATGGTGAACTATGGGTTTTAAATTGCAATTCAGTGTAGCTGTACGTTAAAGGATCTGAATGAAAATTGGTTTATACCTCCTTGCAATTATAGTTTTCTCGCAAATTGGAAACATAGTAAAGTTCTCCGAATCCCATGCATTGGTAACTACGTTTTGGCGTTTGCTTTTTAGTGCTTGCTTGGTCATCCCACTTATTTTTGCAACTAAAGGCTTCACTCAGATAAAAGAGCTTTCAAGAAAGCATTGGCTCTCAATCATTGCAGCTAGTGGCTTTTTGTTTGTGACCTTCACTGTTTTTATACTGGCCGTTGAGCAAACTACAGTTGCCCAGGCGACTATTCTATTCTCGATGCATCCCCTTTTTACAGCGGTTTTAGGAGCTATTTTCTTGGCAGAGCCTTTAACTAAAAGGATGAAATTCGCTCTAGGTATGGGACTCACAGGGGTCGTAGTACTTTTCAATGGGAATGTTGATTTTGAATCAAATCATATTCTTGGCAGTATTTTTGCCCTGATTGCAGCTGTAAGCTTTTCGGGCTATTTGAGCTTGAGTAAAACAATTCGTAAGGATCTTAACAACGTAGCTTACACTGGAATCATCTATTCCCTGGCTGCTGTTTTAGGCCTTGGAACCCTCACGGTTATGGGTATGCCTTTTGTAGAAAACAGTGATCAATCCTGGACAACATTTATCGCTCTAGCTCTATTCCCAACTCTATTGGGCCATGCACTATTTACTTATCTGCTTAAACATCTCAATATCAATTTTGTAAGTTGTGGAATTCTAGCACATCCACCTCTTGCAGCTATCAGTGCCCATTACCTTTTTGGAGAAATCGTAACGACCACAACGATCATTGGCTTTGTCCTTACCTCCATAGCTCTGGCGAGCCTTTTGATGCCATATGAATTAATCAAAAGGTTGATTAATCGTTCAGAAAAGGAATCAAAAAGTCCGATCAACGAAGCGATAAAAGACAACTTCGAAGTTGAAATTGAGATCACTAATCCGAATTATCGATTTTCAGAAGCAAATACAAATCCGGGCATTGATCTTAAAAAAGTTAGTTAAACGGCGAGTTTTAAAAACAGAATTAATCGATAGAATAAATGACCAAAAAAATAGCCAGAAAAAATGGATAGACAGAAAGTCTACGGCTGAGCAGTAAGATCAACTGTAATATCTTGAATAGCCGGCCTACTCTGCTCATCAGTTGTAGTAAGTGTAGCGCGAATTTGTACACGCCCCTGACTCACATCTGCTCCACTGGCTAATCCAGAAATCTGCCCACCCTGTGTAAGCGGTTGCCACCCCAACCAAGTGGCTCCACCATCAAGACTCACATTAGATTCAACTGAGATTCCAGTCCCTGCTGGGGTAGTTTCAGTCCAACTCACACTTGTTGAGTCCACATCTAAAACAGAAGAAATATCTAAGATCGGTGAGGTGATATCAGAACTGGAAAAATAAACTCCGACATTCGAGTTTTCAGAAAATGCTAACCAGCTGAATTCTTCATCGGTATGAGCTCGCTCAGGATCATTTTCTTGGTCTTCTTCAATATAGGCAGCAAAATTGGTGGAGGTCCAAGTTCCCTCTCCTCGAGCCCATCCACCATTGTTTCCGTTGGCGGAGGTTTGTTTGACGATCATATCTGGAGCCGTGGCAAAACTTGTAAAACTAAACGTCTGAGGGTTACCATCATCAGGACCGTCATTATTGCCATCAGTCGCAAATCCCACTTCATATGTTGCTTGAGGCATACTATCGTTTCCAACACTCATGGCAATCCAAGCGATATCTTCGCTCACACCCACGTGATCCGTTTCAGCGGCCTCCTGCTGAAGAGTGAATCCTGTAGTTCCTTGGTTGTATCCAATAGAACCCATAAATTCGTTATTATTGTTAGTATTAAGCATATGTAGCAAAGCAGGCTTTGCACCAAAAGGAACTGAAAAACTCACTGCATCTCCACCAAATGACCCACCCGTTCCGTCGTGGTAACTCCCTGTTGTATGCAAGCCAGCTTCTATTACAGTTCCGTTTGCAAAAACGTGACGACCTTTTTCCATGACTAAATAGGTTACGGTTTCAGTTCCATGGGCGCCACCAGAAGACTCTTGCATAAATAATTCAGCAGACGTCGTTGTGACATTTCTAGCCCGAACTTCCAGTGGCTCCGTATCAGCAAATGTTGCTATAAAAGCGACGATCACTGGATCTGCATATGTATTTCTAAAATTAACAACGACTGAACTTCCACTCTCCAAGGTATCAGTGATATCAACTCGTCCACTTTCACCAATAGCATTTAAGCCAATTGATATTTCTCCAGAAGCATCTACGAAAGCATTTGAACTGGAAAAACTTCCAAAGTCAGCTTGGCTTGTCCATGTTTGTGAGAGATCTGATCCAAGGACGGGAGGTGTTGGTGTTGGAGTTGGCAATAAGCCATCCAGAATATCTTCAGCATCCTCACTAGGTTGAGCACTACACCCAACAACAAACCACCCCAACACTCCAATAAATAGGAGTCTCAAAATGATTCTAAATGCGCGGCAAAGATTAACGTCCAACATATCTATATTAATTATGTAACGAGAAGTGAGAATTGGGAATAAAGAAGTCTTGATTCTTTCTTAACAAATAAGTGATTTCGATCACTTAGGAAAAAAACGAAAGTTAGGCTAGGACCTAGGACCAATGAGAGAACCAATTTATCTATACTT
>CAZFYV010000158.1:0-4558 GCA_964523195.1 uncultured Pseudobdellovibrionaceae bacterium | reverse complement strand
CTTTCTCAAATTCATACACGGCTTTTGTATTACTTTGACCGATAAATACGGTATGAGAGTGATTATTTTAATCCTGGGTCTAATCATGACCTGGACTTTACCATCTATGGCAGGTGTGGACCCCTTTATGGGGAGTCTCTCAATGACCCATGTCGATTACTCTTCGACAGGTTCACTTCTTCCAACTCCAGGTACCATTCGCCGAACCTATAACAATCAATCAAACTATGAGGGCCTTTTTGGATTTGGCTGGTGCTCTAACCTCGAACATCGACTGGAAATCAAAAAAGGTGAAGTTCATTTTTTCTATTGCGGTTCCGGAGCCATTACAAAATTTGAGTCTAATAGCGATGGAAGTAAATATACAACAAAAGGTGAAGCGCAACTTTCAAAAAATGGTTCCAAATGGGTTTACCGAAAACCAGGAAAGATCAGGTATGTCTTCAATCAAAGAGGACAACTCCTTGAAGCCGCTAATTCCAAGGGAGAGCAATGGAAACTTCTTTATAATGGCACCAAGCTCTCGCAGGTAAAATTTGGAAATCAAATTTGGCGCGTAAAACAAAAAAATAAAAGAGTAAGTACGATTATATTTGGACCCAAAGACAAACTAATTTACGGGTATGAAGGAAATACGCTTACAAAAGTAGAAATTGATAATTATGTTAGTCTTTTTAAATATCAATATTCGCCTGAACTCAATTTAAAATCTGTATTGTACTCCAATGGAGACCAGATAGTTGCCAACTATGGAAAAGATGATCGTATTAAACTCTACAAGGCCGATGACGGATGTACTTACCTTTTTAAGTACCAGTCTAAAACCAAAGTTCTAACTAGAACAGACTGGCAAGAGCTCTGCCCTAAACAAAGACCAATTACTTATACAGCAACTAAAAAAGTAATCTCAGATTTTCTACCTCCAGCGATTACATATAAGAAAAAAGGTGCAAAAGCCAATATTGCTCAAAACCTTTATAACAAGAAAAAGCGGACGCTCGTTGAAGTTGGTCCAGGAAAAAGACAAATTTTTAAATTCTCTAAGGACAAATATCTCGTAAAATACGAAGACCGCCTGAACAAAATTAAGAACGAATTTAAAATCAAGAAGCGTAGAATTGCATCTGTTAAAACCACAGAAAAAGGCAAAACAACGATTTGGAAATTTAAATTTTATAAAAACGGTAAGCTAAAAAAGGCATATAGTAAAAAGCGGTCTATTACATTTAAATACAATCGAAAAGGCCAGTTCATCTCGGCCAAAGAAAAGAGTTATGAATTAAAAATTGAACGGGTACCCTCTAATGGTGCACCTGATACAATAATCGGCTCCGACTTAAGAACCTATGTCTTCTCAACATCTCCGAACCTCCCACCAGGCTACAAACCGATTTCTAATTCTTGGGATATTTTTGATCTCTACAAGGATTATATTCAAATTATGAATCTAGCCGAAGCGAGGACAATCTAATGAAGCTGGTATTACTAATTTCGACTGTTTTATTTTCGTTTGCGAGCTACGCTGAATCCCCTGTAGACACACGGTCCGCTACAGAAGCTCGATGTGACGCTAGTGAGGAAGCTATTGCCGCCCACCGCACATGTGAAGAAGAGTACCAAGCCAATAACTGTGCAGAGTTTGCTGAAGAGTCCGGCGGAAGTGATGCCATTGTTAACTGCCAGGATTACCTGACAGGTACTCCTGCAGGAGATTCCATGCAAGATGTTCTCGGTGGATGTAAAGATGGTACGGTCAAAGCATTTAATGATGCCGTTGATTGGGTTGAAGGTATTCCAGAGAGATGGGAAGCTAGACAATCAGAAGTTCGTACAATCTCTAATAGGGCTTTAGACACATGCAGAAAACAACACCCTGAATGGGGGAACCGTTTTCCGGCAGAAACATACGCTGGTGATGCTATTCCCGCAAGTCTAGAAATACTTCGACAACCTCGTAGTGGCGATTTTGCAAACATGACACTTTTCAGGCAGGCATACACTCAATGGGATCAATTTAAACTTTGTTACCGCAGTACCTGGGATAATTTAAATGATCCAGAGTTCCCTGATCTCATTCCTTCGCTAGAAGAAATGAAAGCTGCACTAAATCATCTCGACGGCATGAGAAGATGTTTTAAGCCCGAAAAACAAGCTGAAATCGTATGTCCTGTAGTCGCAAGTATTTTAGTTGGTACCGCAGTGGGAGCAAGTGCTGCTGGTATCCGTTCGGGAGTCATGAGAGCGGTCAAAAGTTCTCGACGCAACCGCCTTGGCGGCAGTGATGCTGAGCTCGAGAGCGATATCGAAGAGTATATGGCTTCGGCAAACACAACTGACCTCCCAGAAAAAGAACGACTTTCGATCGCCCACCAAGAAGACTTATTGTCAGTAACTCGAAACCCAACATGGTCAGCGGCCATGGATGAAATGGGAGTTGATCGAAGAGCAATGACCATGGGAATGATGGATTCCGATATGGGTAAACTTGGTTCTTACGTTGGCCGCTATTTTATGAACGACACTCCAGAATCAAACGAGCTTATAGATGTCCTTGCCGGAAGAAGTACAACTCCTGCAGGCCAAGAAATGAGGCGCATCCTTGATGAAAATGGTTTTGAAGGACAAAATTTTCTACCTAGTAATCTGAGTAATGCAGAAATTCGTGATGTCATACAAACAAATCCAACTCTTATCGGGTATTTTCACGAAATGCCTGGAATGCACAACGCTTTTAGAGCTTTAAATAATGGCGAGATTACTCCTGAACAATTTCGAGGACGAATGCGAGCAAATATGTTCCACAACGGACCCCATGCTGGTTTCTGGCAAATATTCGGAGACGTCATTATACCCAACACCTCCCAGAATGTTTTTAATGATCCCCGCATGAACACATTTTTTAGAGGAACCGTCTTTGACTCTGGAAACGATACTAATACTGGATTTAGAACACCAAGATATCCATCACCAGTCAGTGCAGAAGGTTTGGTTCATACTCTTGCCGATCGATTTTCACAAGGAACAGCCGGTGGAATTCAAAAAATTGCACGAGAACTCGGTGGCGCACCATACGTTGCAAACCCTCGAGTTCCCCTAGGGCAACTTCAAATGGGAGCCAACACCGTTTATGAATCACTCATTGGAAACCCAACTAAAACCATTGCTCAGTTTGATGCATTAGATGCGGCCAGTAGAGGCATCAACCTTACGCCTCAACAGCTCAAAGCTTTTACAGGACTCAGCACCCAAGCGCGAGCCCGGGTGCAAAGGCAAATAGATTTTTTTAATGAACGAGTTGAAGTACTTGAAACTGGTGGCACCCCACCCGCACCAACCCGATTCAGAGTTCAATTTACTGACGCCAATGGAAACTCAGTCAATAGAGTCATCGATGGAGACACACCTACAGATGAAGCCTTTGATATTATGGACCGGCTAACAGCGGTCGAAGAAAAGGTCAATGGGCGTGCATTTGAGGACTTTGGTGTAACTCCTCCTCCGAGCAGACTTGCTGGAAATGCTGCTCTTATAGGGGCGGGAACTACTGCTGGTGCACTAGCCGCTCCACTTTGTGAAGATGCCGCCGCTGGTGTTGCTGGACCTCCGGCAGGTTCAGAAACTCCTGATACGACAGGTAGCGAAGCACTTCTTCAGTAAAGTCCCAAAATATTTCGAAGCCAAAATCACAAATAAAAATAGTAGTCATATCTGAGGGATCAAGATAAACCTTAGATATGACTTCCGTGTTACCACACCCAACAGTACTCATTCGGCTTGATCGTCTAGGTGATCTCATTCTCACATTACCAGTCGACCAACTACCTAAATTTAAATTTCAGCAAGTCCAGTGGGTTGTTCCCCAGGGCTTAGAGTTTGTTTTAGATTCTACAAAACCGAAAAGAGCTTATAGAAGTATCAACAAAAATGGCGGCTGGTCGCAGTTTTGGAATTTTGTAAAATGGCTTAAGCAAGAAAACTTTCAAACCGCTATTGTGTTCCATGGCCCATGGTGGGTTGGCCTGGCCCTAAAATTGGCCGGCATTGAACAACGTCATACCAGACAAAGCCAATGGCACTCGTACCTTTTTTATAATTCAGGTTATCGGCAGAAAAGAAGCCAAGCCGAACTTCATGAGCTGGAATACAATATTGAACTTGCGCTATCCACAGAGCCTCGTTTTCTAGAAGAGCATCGAAGCGGAAATCGAAAGACTTTAACCGAGTATGTCGAGAACTCAATCCAGTCTACCAAGATGATAGATCACACTTCTAGCCCGAACTATCCGGACATACCCTTTGATCTGCAAAAATTCGGTCTAAAGCTGGAATCTAGTATCGATTTGCCTGAGGATATAAAAAATCAAATTTCGACTCCCTATATTGTTATTCATGCCGGAATGGGTGGGTCAGCTAAAAATTGGCCGATTAGTAAATACGCTGAAACCGTCGACCAAATGAGTTCGAAAATCACTGTTGTTCTCACAGGCACAAAGGGAGATCTACCTTATCTTGACCCACTTAAGAGTCTTATCAAAAACAAAGATAAGATTGTTTGGCT
>CAZFYV010000157.1:1036-8492 GCA_964523195.1 uncultured Pseudobdellovibrionaceae bacterium | reverse complement strand
AGACGCTTTCTTCTATCGCCGCGTTTAGCTGTATTGCCTCCTAATTCGGAGGTAAGTAATCCTTTATCCTGAAGTCGATATAGGGTGATATGAACTGAACCCAGAAGAATGGATCTCCCGGTATGCTTTTCGATTTCTTCCTTGACGTTTTGACCGTCAATTTCTAATTCCATAGAAACTTTTAAAAGACGGTTACCTTTATCTCCAGAAAGATTCACAAGAAACATCTCAAGCGGAATCAGTTGGCCAATAAAGTCTTCAGCTTCTTTCTTATCAACCTCAGCATTCATCGACTCACCTTCGACAATCTTGTCTAGAGTGTTCGATTTTTCATCAGCCATTCGAGCTTGATAAACCATGTATCCAACTCCACCGACAACAGTCATGTTTACAATCAAGAGGAAAAACAAAAGTAGGTTCTGTTTTCCACCTGAAGACTTTGCCTTCTTTGGACTCTCAGCTTTTTCGGGCGCATCCTTTTTTTCTTCTGCCTTTTCTTCTGCCACTGGCTCCCCTCCTTGGACTCGACATGTGTCTAAGTCTAGTTAAACACCATGCCTCACTGCTTCTAACAGCAACTCCAATGCCACAGAGACCATCGTCTTAATTGGGCGTCTATTACTTAATTTGAATCTCTAGTAAAAAATAGAAAGGCTTTGAGGACTCATGGTCGAGGTCGGGTAACAAAAACCCGAATCAGTTCAGTGGAAATTTTGACAGGACTTCATTAGAGGTCTGGGAGCCCAAGTAAACCGCGCAGTTCCCCCATCATCTGAGGGCTTGCAGCAACTATGGACTTCATTCTCGGGTCATAATCTTTTGAGTCGTAACTTTGAACAAGGCCGCCTGCTTCCTGCACAATCAAAGCACCTGCAGCCGTATCCCAAGGACTTAATCTCATCTCCCAAAAGCCATCAAAAACACCTTGTGCCACAAAACACAGATCTAAAGCGGCTGCACCGGGACGTCGAATTCCACGAGTTGTTTTTAATACCTTCTCAACCAGAGCCACCTGCTTTGAGATTTCCTGTTTATCTTGAGAGGAAAAACCTGTCGCAAAAAGAGACTCATTTAGTTTTTCTCGAGAACTTACAGATATTTTACGTCCATTCAAAAATGCGCCTTCTCCGCGAACAGCAGTCCACCGTTTCTTGAGAATTGGAGCATCCACAAGTGCCACCTCCAACTCTCCATTGCGCTCTAGAGCAATTGAGATGCAAAACATAGGAAAGCTGTGAACGAAGTTCGTTGTGCCGTCTAAAGGATCTACAATCCAAAGATCTTTCCCGTCTTGTTTTCGTCCTGTCTGGTGTCCAGTTTCTTCACCTAAAAAGTCGTGATCAGGAAAGCTTGAGAGCAAGATATTTTTTATCGTTTCCTCACTCTTTTGGTCTGCTTCTGTGACTAGACCCGCCTGATCCTTTTCACCAATCCACTCTAAGTTATCAAAATAACTTAATAAGATTTCCTGAGCTTGATCCGCCGCACGATGGGCCGCCTCTAAAAACACATTTTGATTTTGACTCTTTTGCTCTTCAGACATACCTCCATCAACTCCTCCAGACCTAGGCTTGTCAACACTTTGACACATTGACCAAATGGACGGACGACCTTACTATGATAAGAGTTAGGTTTTTAGCGTGCCAGGGAGCTATGCATGAGTGAACAAAAGAACTACTCAAAGTTAGACTCTATTTTGAAAATGCTACTGATAGCATTTGTTTGTATATTGTCGTTCAGCTTTGGAGTAATCGCCGGAAAAGGTTTAAGTGATAAAGAACACGATCTTCAAGCTTTGAATGATAAAGATTATTCTTCTGACAAGTTTATTGAAAATACACAGGTCAAAAGAGTTCCACTTAAAGCAGACAAGCAGATTAAAGATTCAGATGTAAATGCCATCGCTGAAAAAGCAGTTAACAAAGCGAAAGCAGATCTCTCATCGAACAAAGCCATGACTGGTAAAAAGAGAACTGTGGCAATGAATAAAAAGCCGCTTCTTCCAAAGGCGAATCAACCTGCTAGAGTTAAACCAGATATTCGAGGAGTGCAGAAAGCTGCCACTCGAATCGCAATGGGTAAAGCACCTTCTTCTAAAGCCAGTGCAAAAAAACCTAGAGTTCCTTCCAGCCTTCCTAAAGCAGTTGGAAAACAACGAATTGAATACACAGTTCAAATCGCGTCTTATCCAACTCCTGAAGATGCCAACAGGCACTCTGCTGCATTAATCGAAAAAGGCTTCCCAGCTTTTCCTGTTACGGCAACGGTTAAAGGACGCACTTGGTACAGAGTTAGTGTCGGAACGTTCAAGAGCAGAAAAGAAGCAAACATCTACAAGAGACAAATTCTAAAACAGTCCGGTATCAAAACAGCCATCGTTCAGAAGATTGGCCGCAGGTGATTAGTAGATAATTAAAGAATCCAAATTAAGATTTCCTAAGCTCAGTTTTTTTAAACTGAGCTTTTTTTTCGCCCAAAGAGACTTGGACCAACGCCTCTACCGAACCTACAAAACCATCCGTCACTTCCCCCCATTTGATGACAAACCGTCTCGCTCCGTTTATAACAATGTGACTGTCCAGAGAAAAGGTTCTAAATGTCTCAAAACACTAGTGATTTAAGCCACTTAAACCCAAGACAAAGAGAAGCTGTCGAAGCTCTTCAAGGCCCACTCTTGATCCTAGCAGGGGCGGGATCAGGAAAAACTCGCGTTCTCACC
This sequence comes from uncultured Pseudobdellovibrionaceae bacterium, assembly GCA_964523195.1. GTDB lineage: Bacteria > Bdellovibrionota > Bdellovibrionia > Bdellovibrionales > JAGQZY01 > JAUHWN01. The sequence goes on along the minus strand of CAZFYV010000157.1, from coordinate 5,773 downwards.
TATCGCACAGCACAATTAATTCTCGAAGGCTTAGCTGCACCAAACGAAATCTTCGCTGTGACTTTCACCAATAAAGCCGCCAGAGAAATGGAATCTAGAATAGTAAACCTACTATCTGATAGAGGAATACCTGTTCACGAACCTCTTTGGATTTCTACATTCCACTCAAGTTGCGCTCGCTTACTAAGACAGTACATCCATCTACTCGATGGTTACGAGTCACACTTTTCAATTTATGACCAGGGCGACCAGCTTTCACTCATTAAAAAAATTCTCAATGCTCTAAAAATTGATGAGAAATTAAATCCAGCAAAGTCTTTTCAAGCACGTATTAATTCAGCAAAAACGAAAGCCCTAGATCCACAAGCCATTCGCAAACAAAAAGGTTTTGTAATGGATCCTAAGAGCCTCGAGGTCTACGAAAAGTACGAAGAAGAAATGAGGCTCGCAAACGCTCTTGATTTTAGCGATCTTTTGTTAAAAACCTATGAGCTCTTACTCCACTACCCCGTAGTTCTTGAAAACTTACAGAATCAATTTAAGTACATCATGGTCGATGAGTACCAAGATACAAACAGAATTCAGTACCTCTTAATTAAACAACTTGCCAAAGGTCACCGAAACCTTTGTGTTGTCGGAGACGAAGATCAAAGTATCTATTCGTGGCGTGGAGCCGACATCTCAAATATTCTAGAGTTCGAAAAAGATTTTCCAGAAGCCAAGGTCGTAAAGCTTGAACAAAACTATAGATCAACGAATGTAATTGTTTCGGCTTCGACGGAACTCATTAAAAACAATGAACAAAGAAAAGACAAAACCCTTTTTACAGATAATGACTCCGGAGAAAAAATCTCGATAGTCGAAGAAACTACTGAATACGATGAAGCAAAATTTATCGCTAAATCTATCGAAGACCTACTAGCTAGTGGTGAGTTTGACTATAGAGATTTTGCTATTTTCTACAGAACCAATGCACAATCTCGTGTTCTGGAAGAACAGTGTCGCTTGAAAAATATCAACTATAAAATTGTTGGCGGATTAAAGTTCTACGAACGCATGGAAATCAAAGATGTGCTTTCGTATATGAAACTGATTCTCAATCCAGGCGATGATGTTGCTATCAAAAGAGTTATTAACGTTCCTGCTAGAGGTATCGGCAAAACAACTATCGAAAAGATCGAAGCACTAGCCAACGCTGATGGGCTCAGACTTGTTGAAGGGTGTGCAAGAAGTATTCAAGAAAAGATTATTCATAAAGGTGCACAAACGAAGGTGGGTAAATTTTTAGATTTACTTGTACACCTTCGTACAAAAGCCGAAGAACTGAGCCTTGTGGATCTCTACACAGAGATTTTACACGAAAGTGGGTATCTCAAAAAATTGAAAGAAGAAAACACACCAGAGGCTGAATCTCGCATTGAAAACCTTGAGGAATTACAAAATGCGATTACACAATTTTGTGATGAACGTGAAGAAGAGGCAACTCTGCAAAACTTTTTAGAAGAGATGGCTCTTGTTCAAGATGTTGACCGCATGGAAGATCAAGACAACTCAGTTACGCTTATGACTCTTCATATTTCTAAAGGATTAGAGTTTCCTGTGGTTTTTGTCGCTGGCTGTGAGGAAGGTTTATTTCCAACTTCTAGAGCCATTGAAAATTCTGACATTACCGGCATGGAAGAGGAACGACGATTATGTTACGTCGGTATGACAAGAGCACAAAAGCTGCTTTTTATGACCTACGCAAGACAACGTCGCCAGTGGGGATCAAGTCAATTCAATCCTCCTAGTCGATTTTTAAATGAGATTCCTGAAGAGTATATTGAGTTTAAAACTTCTGTGAGAAGACCAAAGTTTATGGATTCTGGAAACTACTCCACAAATGATTGGAACCAAAGTGCAGAACCTGCTTTTGATTCCATGCCAAGTTACGAAGACTTCGGTGATGTTTTCGATGAGTTTGCATCAGATGAGTTTAAAAAAGGCCAGAGAGTGCGCCACCCATCTTATGGTGTGGGGGCGATCTATAGAGTCGATGGCTCCGGAGAAAATGCTAAAGTCAGTGTTCTCTTTGACGACAAAACTCTAAAGAAGTTTGTCGTAAAGTATGCTCGCCTTGAAAGAGTCTAAAACTATATCTATTTCAAAAATCAATTACGCTGCATTGCCAAGAGGAATTATGAAAAACCTGCTTCTAGTTATCTTACTTCTCTTACCATCAATCACTTACTCCGCCGGTGAAAAACCAACCCCAGGCACATTAGATCTACAAGTTGAAAGGCTCTTTTCACCACCTAACCTATCCGGAGAATATCCTCGAGGTATCAAGTTTTCGCCTGATGGCAAATGGGTTACCTATCTCGTCGAAAAAAAAGATAAATACAGAGTTTTGGATCTATGGGCTATCGATCTAAAAACAGCAGACAAAAAACAGCTGGTCGACTCTGACTCGCTTCTCAAGGGAGCTTCTGAAAAGTTAAGCCAAGAAGAAAAGGCAAGGCGCGAGCGAATGAGAATTTCTTCGAAAGGAATTGTTCAGTATTTTTGGCTGAAGGATGGCTCAGGCCTCATTTTTCCAATCGGTGGAGAACTATATCTGTATGACTTAAATTCTACGAAGTCTACGAGGTTAACTAATAACAAGGACTTTGAAACGGATGTCCAAATTTCACCCAATAGCAATTTTATAACCTATCATCGAAAAAAAGGACTCTACAAACTTGATCTAAAGACCAAAAAAGAACGTCTCCTACTCAAACATCCGTCAACGCTGACCCGATATGCTGTGGCGGAATTCGTAGCTCAAGAAGAAATGGGACGCTACACCGGCTCATGGATTTCTAATAATGAACAATATATAGCATTTACGAAGGTCGATGAGTCCAAGGTAAAGGTCTTTGAGCGTTATGATATCAGTGATGACAAGGTGAAAGTCTACAAACAGCGTTATCCAAAGGCTGGAACTCCCAATGCAGTAGTTTCACTGGAACTCTTAAACCTTAAAACCAATTCTCGTATAAAAATTCCGATCAATGACTTTAAAGAGTTTTATCTCGCAAGAGTTAAATGGGCAAAAGATGATAGTATAGTATATTTTCAAATTCAAAACCGTTTGCAAAATGAGTTACGCCTAAAGAGCTACAACCTTAAGACCAAGAAGGTATCCACAGTTCTCACTGAAAAATCAAAAACATGGATCAATCTTCACAAAGACTTTAAACCTTTAAAAGGTGGACGCTTTATTTGGAAAAGCAGTAAGTCAGGATTTCCACACCTTTATCTACATTCAAAATCAGGTAAACCGATAAAACAAGTCACTAAAGGCAACTTTGTCGTGGATTATATTGTGGGTATCGATCAAAAAACAGAGACTATTTTTTACCTTGCTAATCAAGAACATCCCACCGAAAGACATTTATATAAAGTATCGTATGCCAAAGACTCTAAGTTTGATCCCAAACAAATTACCCAGAATCCAGGGTTTCATCATGTAATCATGGGTAAGAACAAAGAGATCTTCTATTTGATAGACAATAATAACAGTCGACCAGAAAGACACGAACTCTGGAACCTCAAAGGTAAGCGTTTACAAATCGTAGTTGAAAACAATATCAACGACAAAAACCACCCACTGAACCCCTATAAAGACCATTTAGCTCAATGGTCCTACCATCAGTTCAAATCACCCACAGGAACCACCCTTCACTACTCTCTTCTGAAACCAAAAAATTTTGATGAAAGCAAAAAGTACCCCGTTATTTTTGCCATCTACGGTGGACCAGGAGTGCAAACGGTGACCAAGAGATGGAAAGGCGGTTGGGGTTTAAACTTACAAGTTCTCGCAAACCTTGGTTTTGTAATCGTCACTGCTGATAATCGAGGATCTAGCCGTCGAGGCAAAGTTTTTGAGGATGCTCTTTACTTAAAAATGGGAAGCGTTGAAGTCGAAGACCAGGTCTATGTGGCTAATCATCTTTCTAAGAAGCCATGGTTTGATTCCAAAAATGTCGGTATTACTGGATGGAGTTACGGAGGCTACCTCTCTCTTATGGCTTGTGCGAAAGCTCCAAAGGTCTTTAAAGCCTGCGTTTCAGGAGCTCCTGTTACAGATTGGTCTTTATACGACACTCATTATACCGAGAGGTATATGGGTCTTCCATCTCAGAATATCGAGGGTTACAAAAATGGCAATGTCATGAACTTTGCCAAAAATATTAAAGGGCGCGTGCTACTCATGCACGGAATGGCAGATGATAATGTTATATTTACCCACTCCACGATGCTTATCAAAGAACTCCAGAAGCAAATGATTGTCTTTGATTCCATGTTTTACCCAGGAGCAAGACATGGGGTGAGAGGTCGCGAGAACCGTATTCATCGCTTTAAGACGATAAGTGATTTCTTCGAGAAGCAATTAAAGTGAATTAATCTGAGACATACTTTTAGGTGAATCTTAAGAACCCCTCACATCGATTCAGATCTAGACAGTTTAGCCTAAAAAGTTATGAGTTTTAATCTATCCCATCTAAGCTTACGTAAGGTAGTTAATTAACTTAATTACGTTAGTGGGATGTATGCGATCAAAAATTTTACCCTTTTCGGTTCTGGGCTTTATTTTCGTTTCTAATGTATTTCTCTTCCAAAACTGTGGACAAGAAGCTTTTGTTCCAGAGGATTTTAATAACAACGAAATCTTTAATGAAGATGTATATGCCGACAAGGCTGTTGAAAAAGCTT
>CAZFYV010000157.1:0-1026 GCA_964523195.1 uncultured Pseudobdellovibrionaceae bacterium | reverse complement strand
AGACTCAGAGAAGCTCGACGATCTCTATGGCAACAATGACTCCGACCCTCTCGTTGAGGCTTTTAAGATGGAACATGCACCTTATAGCCATATGCCTGTCTTTCACTCAAGAGACCGCATAAGACAAATCAGAGGAATCTGCAATAAAGAGAAAAATCGATTAAGAACCATGAAAAGAAATGGGCGAATCAGTAAAGCTACTATGGATGCCTACTTTAAGAGAATCGACACTAAGTGTGACTACTGGGTTCGATTGGGGGCTGATGTATTTAGTAGATTCACCATGGAATTCGGAAATCCACTTCGCCCAACTTACTCAAAGCGTTTTAACTGCAAACCTCGCAATAATGTTTTCCGTAACCAAAAAGCTCGAATCACAGGCACCATTCGTTACAACCCCACTGTCGCAGCCTATAAGTTTTCTTGTGGTTGTGGTGAACCGTGGCTGATTGGAAGACGAACATCCTTAGGCGGTCTCATTTATATTAACGGTAGAATCGAGTGCGGCAATAAAACCCGAATTGTTGTTTGCCACTTTAGACCCCACAAACATATGAACCAATACAGCTACTACGATGTCCGCGGAAATCTCACTGTAGACTGGGTTCACGGAGGCAAAAAGACCTTAAAAGTCTGGGGAATGACCGACATGTCTTTGAGCGATCTCAACCGAGACAACCACAGATTTCCAGCACGCATAGGAAGCTCACTCAATAAACTTCGAGTTGGATTCGTCGCCTCTCATGATGATCTCAGTATTCAAAGTGGCCCCGGCTTCCAAGGTGCTTCAGCTGAAGATTGCGGTGTGAGCTTTTAAATCTCATTGATTCTATTCTGGTCAACCTGGCGGTGGTTCGTTTTAACATCACCACCAGTACCTACTGCTGTTACTTGAGGCACAAGTAGGTTTTCTAGCTGATCCATACCATTGGAGTAAACTTCATCATCAAGAATACCCATCATAGACATGACTTCCACAATCTGCTTACCTTTTGGATTCGCTGTAACGGTGCAATGGGTTTGAGG
>CAZFYV010000156.1:5069-8543 GCA_964523195.1 uncultured Pseudobdellovibrionaceae bacterium | reverse complement strand
ATGTCTTTTAGTTTCATATAGCTTTACATTCTCAGTTTGGTACTTTTTCTTTGCTTCCACTTTAAGCTTCGCAACTTTTTCAGCGTAAATACTTATGATGACTAAAACTAAAACTGTAAGTACTGCAATTCCAATAAAGTAAGTTTCTAGTGGACTCCTGTAGCCTTCGACTGCTTCGATATTCATAATCATTACTGGTAACAAGATGTAGAGTATTGCTCCAAAGATGATGAGTTCTACTTTATGTGCAGAAAGATATCTCTTTATTCCGTTCATATTAGTTATTGTGCTTCCATTTTTTTGCAATGACAGTTCAATTCTCTTAAATAGCGACCTAGCCTTCCGTCGAATCGACGAAAGTCTTGATTGGTAAGGCTTTCGACACTTCTTTATAACTTCAAAGAAAAGTTATTGCGCTGAAAGAGAAAGTTCTTTCAAAGTGGCAACACTCTTTACACAGGAAATTTTTTTGTAATTTGCCTTTTATTTTTAAAGTGAATTATTTCAAGGGGTTAGTGCGCCCAAAAACAAAACGTTTAGCGCTTTTACAGAGGATTTCACGGACTTAGGCTTGGTTTTTATTTTCCAGACATTAGCCCGATACTAGTCATAGAGCGAGCTTCGCTCACGTTTTTAAAGAGATGTTACAGCAAGATTTACAGACAGCGGGACGTTAATACGGGGAGTGTTCTGTGAAAAACATAGCAAAGATTTTATTGATGCCACTTTTAGCCCTTGGACTCATGGGTAATGAGGGATGTGAAGAAGAAGTGGTCGTGCCCGAAGGTCGAGTTCTCAAAAAGAACGCTGAACTCTCGAGACTTTCATCTGCACAAATGGTTTTACCAGACGGTAAGCCTTTTGATTTTGAATATCTCGTCAATGCACAAATATATGACGTAATTTCTAGACACAACAAATTTGTTGTTCCGTTTGTAGCTGGAGCATCAACGACTTCTTTTGAGGCAGCTAGTGTTGGTGTTGCTGATGCTGACTTTGATAGACTTTCAGACTGGCAAAATGAAACTCGAAATCGAGTCATGGCTGCCAACGTACAAGGAACTCCTGAGTGCTTGAAGCGTGGTCCTCAAGTTGAACTTGGTGGAGCTGTTGAAAGTTTTGAAATTGCCGGAGGCGGCGGCTTGTTTTTTGGTTTCGGTCCTAATGTGGGTCCAATCACAAGCATTGGCGGATCAATCGATGTGCAATTCGCCCAGTTGAGCACTTCTATGGTGGGATATCATCCGCTATCTAGAGTCATTACAGGTTCTGGTAGAGCGAGAACAACTCAAACTAGAGTAGATATCGACCTTTCAATTAATTTTGGATTGTTCAGACTAGGGCCAAGATTCTTTTTCCAAAGTCCTTTAGCAAATGTAAGTCGAAGAGCATTGGATATTACTCTTCGAAATCTTTCTGATGATATGGATCAAAAGGCGGAGCAAGATGGTCGCCCAGCGTGGGAGACTAAAGTCAGAAACGATATGGATACTCATGTCATTATTTACGCTGGTCGTAGACATGGTTTAAAAGTTGGCGATGAGTTAGCAGTTTATAATATGAATCACTTTTGGGAGAACGACGGAACTCCTTGTGAAGTGAGATACGAAGGTGCACTAAGAAAATCGAACGTTCCAGCTGCACTATTAAGAATCGAAAACGATGCAGAATTGGGTGATGATATTACCCGAGCGAGAGTCTTCCAACAAGGTCAGGACGCAAGAGAGCCAGGTGCTCAGGTTGTGATGTGGAAGATGGTTGAAGAGTCCGACGAAGAACAAAATAATCAAGGTTTACAACAAAACTGATGTTTTATTATCCCATAATCCTCTTTGTACTGAAGCCGCACTTTTTGTGCGGCTTTTTTTGTATCTAGTCTTTAGTAAAAACATGAAGAGTCATTACTCTGGCTCCATTGATCTTACGGCAATTGAGAGTATTCTTAGTTCATCTTTAACAATCTGAGAAATGGATTTCTTATGAGTAGAATTAAATTGTTCCTTATTGGAATAATAGTTTTATTTTCAATTCAATGTCAGCGCTCTCCAGAGCAAGAAGAACAACTCGTCACGATCAATTTTGGATTCCAAAACAAAGATGGCAAAGTTACAACTTCAGAATTGCCTCCAGGTTTTTTCTGCTATGCTCTAGCTATCGATTTTGAAACAGAACCAATTGTGAGTTTTACCAAGCATTGCAATGTTGGTGGTTCTACTTTTCCGAAGATCACTTCGTTTTATGGGCCTTTTACCGAAAATGAAGTCGCGCAGATTACAATTCCAACTGGAACCCATGAGTTCTATGTTTTTGCTACGGCTAACTCATCTTTTTGTCAGCCAGGCTCGACCCTCACTTCTCCTGACTTTACAAGTTCGTCAGCTAATATGCTTTTAGAGGCATCAGTCGTTGAAGTCTCCTCAGGTGAGAATGATATCACGCTAACTCTTCCTCTCAACAGTGGATTGATTTTAAACCAATGTGCTAACGGCGTGGGAGGTATAAATAATATTTCAGATACCCCTTTTAATAATCCAGACTAGAAAGTAAGAGCAAGAAACTATGAGATCATTAATTATCCAATCAATATGTATTTTTACATTGCTCTGGTTTGTAGGCTCTATAGCTGCTGCAGGCGATGGAGTGATTTCTTTGGTTAAAGGTAAAGCCTTTTCTAAAAAACCAGAGAAAAAAGAGCGGCGGGCAAGAAGAGGTCAGCGTATTAAACCAGGTGATGCTTTAAAGACGGAACCTGGGGGATATGTAAAGGTCACCATGAGTGACAAAAACATTTTCCATGTAGGTCCGGATACAGAGGTCGTTTTAAAAGCCTATCAACTAGAGGGCGAGCAAGATGAAGGGCAGAAACCTCTAGCTCAACTGGAAGTCCTTTATGGAAAAGTAAGGACAGTCATAGATGAGGACTTTAAAGCAAAAGGGCATCGGTTTGAGATTAATACAAGAGCTGCTGTTTTGGGCGTAAGAGGAACTGATTTTCTGACAGAGCACAGTGATGTTGCAGGCCAGACCAGAGCGACCGCTTTTTCTGGAGTGGTTAATGTAACTGGGGTTGATGCCAATGGAAACCCAATTGGTGGTGTGAATTTAACAGCTGGGCAAATGACAGTCATCGGAATTGGAGAATCTCCCCTTGAGGCCGTTCAGCTTCCAGAGTCTATTCTAGAAGCCATAAATACGGGATCACTTGGTGCAACAGGTAGCCAAACTTTAAAGCCAGAAGCCATTAGTAAGTTAACACCAGACGTATCAGCAGTTAGCTCTTTAGTGACCGAGTTGCAAGCTCCGGTGGTACAGGCTGAACCTGAAGAATTAATAGATAGAAATGTTGTTTCTTCAGGGGCTTCTGGAAGTAATGCCGTACTCAATATTAACCTTGTAGATGGGCCGTAAGTTATGAAGAAGGTTTTAAGTTTTCTAATTGTTCACTACTCACTCCCGTTGCAGGTGCTGTGTTAC